>JANOOO010000038.1:0-7975 GCA_031421375.1 Polaromonas sp. | reverse complement strand
GATGGTGATGGTTGGGGTGATCGTCTTGGCTTCAGTCATGCGTTGAATTGTCGCACCGGCCCGTGGCTCGACCGCCATGAAAAAAGCCCCGTGACCGGGGCTTTGAGCAACCGTTGCGAGAAGACTCAATGCGAAAGAATCTTGTTGAGAAAATCCTTGGTGCGCGCCTGGCGGTTTTCCGGGTGCCTGAAGAACTCTTCGGTTGAACAGTCCTCCAGAATCTTGCCGCCGACGTCCATGAAAATCACGCGGCTACCGACTTTTTTCGCAAAACCCATCTCGTGCGTGACGACCATCATGGTCATGCCCTCTTTAGCCAGGTCCATCATGCAGTCGAGTACCTCGCCGACCATTTCCGGGTCAAGTGCGGAAGTCGGCTCGTCGAACAGCATGGCGATCGGGTCCATGCTGAGCGCGCGCGCAATCGCCACGCGCTGTTGCTGGCCACCCGAGAGCTGGCCCGGAAATTTGTCCTTGTGCAGCATCAGGCCGACGCGATCGAGGTACTTCAACCCGTGTGTTTTGGCGTCTTCGGCGTTTCGACCCTTGACCTTGATCTGCGCCAGCGTCAGGTTTTCAGTCACGCTCAAATGCGGGAACAACTCGAAATTCTGGAACACCATGCCCACCCGACTGCGCAGTTTCGGCAGATCGGTTTTGGGGTCATGCACCGCCTGCCCATCGACAAAAATCTCGCCTTTCTGAAACGGCTCCAGCGCGTTGATGACTTTGATCAGCGTCGATTTACCCGAGCCCGAAGGCCCGCAGACCACGACGACTTCACCTTTGTTGATCGTCGTTGTGCAGTTGGTGAGAACCTGCACATCGCCGTACCACTTGGAAACTTCTTTCATCTCGATCATCGTCATTCATCTTCTCCACTATTTTTTGGTTTTGCCTTGGACTGATTGACAAAGCTAGCGAATGATCGCAATCTTGTTCTGCAATTTTTTAACCAGGTAAGACAGCCCAAAACACATGACGAAATAAACCACTGCCGCCAGCAAATACGCCTCTTCGGGGCGACCGTAAATTTTGCCGGCGGTGCTGAAACCTTTCAGCAAGTCATAAGCACCAATGGCATAGACCAGCGACGTGTCCTGAAACAAAATAATTGTCTGCGTCAGCAAAATCGGCACCATGTTGCGAAAGGCCTGCGGCAAGATGATCAGCTTCATGTTCTGCGCGTACGTCATGCCCAGCGCGCGGCCGGCGTTGACCTGTCCGCGCGAGATGGACTGAATACCCGCCCGCATGATCTCGCTGAAATACGCTGCCTCAAAAGCGACAAAAGTGATGATGGCCGAGATCTCGGCGCGGTAGTTGCTGCCGCCGGGAATCAGCGCATAAAACGACGCCGGCACCAGCAGAAAGAACCACAAAATAACCATCACCAGCGGCACCGAGCGCATGCCGTTCACATAAATAGTGGCCGGCACAGCCAGCAGCTTGATGCCCGACAAGCGCATCAACGCCAGGATGGTGCCGAAGATGATGCCGCCCATCGTCGCCACGATAGTCAGCTGAATGCTGAAGTAAAAGCCCTTGATGACGAACTTGGAGATGATGTCCCAGTTGAAGAAGGCGAGGTCAAGTCCGAACATGTCAGTGCCCCCCCGCCGCGCCTGCAACGACCGTGCCCGGAATCTGCACCTTCTTTTCAATGAAAGCCATCACGCGATTGACGGCGAAGGCCGACAGCGCATAAGCCGCCGTAACGGCCAGATAAATCTCGATGCCGCGCGAGGTTTCCTCTTGCGCCTGCATCGCGAACATCGTCAGCTCGGCAATCGACACGGCAAACGCGACCGACGAGTTTTTAAGCAGGTTCATCGACTCGCTGGTCAGCGGCGGCATGATGATGCGAAAGGCCATCGGCAACAGCACGTAGCGGTAGGTTTGCGCGGTGGTAAAGCCCATCGCCATGGCGGCATAGCGCTGGCCACGCGGCAAGGCTTGCACGCCAGCGCGCACCTGCTCGGCAATACGCGCCGAGGTGAAAAACCCGAGCGCGAACACCACCAGCACAAAGCCCGGCACCTCTTTCATTGCGGGGAAGATTTTGGGCACCACAAAGTACCAGATGAAAATCTGCACCAGCAGGGGAATGTTGCGAAACAGCTCGACCCACATGTTGCCGAGCCGCACCAGCCAGGGGCTGTTGGGCAAGGTTCGTGCCGTGCCGATCAGTGCGCCAACGACCATCGCGACGACCCACGACGCGCCGGCGACCGACAGCGTCCAACCCCAGGCGTCGAACATCCATTGCAAATAGGTTCGGCCGCCGCCGTCGTCGGCGAGAAATACTTTCCAGTCCCAGTTCATATCGTTTGCCGTTCCTGACGAGCCTTGTGGCAGGTCGTTGCCTGTTGCCGTTGACTGTTGCCGTTTCGCGATGCCAAAAAAAACCCCGCCTCAGGTTTTGCAGGCGGGGTATGCAGCTTTCAGGTCAGATTACTTGGCTGCGTAATCTTCCATCGGCTTGTCGTTCGGGTTGGCCCACGCTTCCTTGGTGCTCGCGCTCGCAGCGTAGCCGACTTTGGTGTTTTTCGGCGGAATCGGCTGCTGGAACCACTTGTCCCACAGCTTGGCGATCTCGCCCGACTTCATCATTTCCTTGACAGTGTCGTCGCCGATTTTCTTGAAGGCCGCATCGTCTTTGCGGATCATGATGGCAATCGGCTCCACGCTGAGCACCTCGCCGACGAGCTTGAAGTCGGCCGGGTTTTTGGATATGGCGATGTTGCCGGCCAGAATTTGCCCGTCCATGATGAAGGCGTCGGCGCGGCCCGATTCGAGCAGCAAAAAGCTGTCCGAATGGTCTTTGCCGAACAACTCCTTGAAGTCCAGCCCGGTCGCGCGTTTGTTCCTGCGTAGCGTCTGAACCGAGGTGGTTCCGGTGGTGGTGGCAACGGTTTTACCGCCGAGCTGCTCGATGCCGTTGATGCCCGAACTGGCTTTGACGGCGATGCGAACCTCTTCAACAAAGGTGGTCGGCAAAAAGGCCACGTCTTTCTGGCGCGTGGCGTTGTTGGTAGTTGAGCCGCATTCGATATCGACCGTGCCGTTTTGCACCAGCGGAATGCGGTTTTGCGAGGTAACAGGCTGGTACTTGACCTCGACCTTGCGGCCGACAGCTTTTTCAAGATTGGCGATCACTTTGTTGCAGACCTCGATGTGATAGCCGGCGTACTTGCCTTCGCCCAGGGTGTACGACAAGGCACCGGACGAGTCGCGAACACCCATGGTGATGACGCCTGATGCCTTGACTTTTGCAACGGTATCTGTTGCCTGCGCGAACGCTGTGCCGCTTGCTGCAACGGCGAGAGTGAGGGCGGCTAGTCTGAATTTCATGGATTCTCCTGGGGTAAAAAAACAGTAAGTGAAACCGGCTGATTCTAGAAACAAGCCGGGGCACGCGCTTCGCGGTTTACCCGGCCCGACTGTTCAACGCGCGAGAAGCTGCCATGCTGACAATGCGCCCGCGACAGTTCAGGTGCCTATTGCAAATCTAATCATTGAGTGCCAATTCGAAAAGCCTCGTTCGCGCCAGAGTCCTTCAAAAAATATTCGATCTGACGTAGGAGAAATCTGACGTGCGGCAGGACTCAATGTGACGGGATACCTGAAGGACGTTCCCGCGATTCAATCGCGCGCAGCGGGCTCTTCCGCCGAGCTCTGCTGCAGCGCCCACATGCCCGCATACATGCCCTGAATGTCAAGCAGCTGCGCATGCGTGCCGCGCTCGACGATGCGGCCCTGGTCCATCACCAAAATCTCGTGGGCATCGACGACGGTGGAAAGCCGGTGCGCGATCACCAGCGTGGTCTTGCCCTGCGCAGCGGTTTTGAGTTCGCCCTGAATGGCGCGTTCGTTGGCCGAGTCGAGCGCTGACGTAGCCTCATCAAAGATCACCACCGGCGGGTTTTTAAGCAGCGTTCGGGCGATGGCCACGCGCTGCTTTTCACCGCCCGACAGCTTCAGCCCGCGCTCGCCGACCATGGTTTGGTAGCCCAGCGGCGTGGAGGCAATGAAGCCATGAATTCGCGCCGCGCGCGCGGCTTCTTCGACCTCGGCGAGACTCGCGCCGGGCTTGCCGTAGGCGATGTTGTATTCAACCGTGTCGTTGAACAGCACGGTGTCTTGCGGCACGATGCCGATGGCGCGCCGCACACTGGCCTGCGTCACCTGCTTGATGTCTTGGCCGGCGATGGTGATGCGGCCTTGCTGAACGTCATAGAAGCGGTAGAGCAGGCGCGCGAGTGTTGATTTGCCGGCCCCCGATGAGCCGACGACGGCGACGGTTTTGCCCGACGGGATTTCAAAGCTCACGTCGTGCAGGATGGGTCGTGCGGCTTCGTATGCGAAGTTGACGTTTTCGAAGCGGACGGTGGCGTCAACGGGCTGAGGGACGGACACGGGGAGGCCCTCACCCCTGCCCTCTCCCTGAGGGAGAGGGAGTAATGAGATGCCTTCTCTCGAGGGCAGAGGGAGCGACGAAAAAACCAGATCGGGCGCACCGGGCGCGTCGGCAATCTCGCGCTCTTTTTCCATCAGCGTGAACATCTTGTCGAGGTCGGTCAGGCTTTGCTTGATCTCGCGGTAGATCACACCCAGAAACCCGAGCGGAATGTAGAGCTGGATCATGAAGGCATTGACCATGACCAGATCACCGAGCGTCATGCGGCCATCAACCACGCCTTGCGTTGCGCGGTACAGCATGGCGACCAGGCCGATGGCGATGATGACTTGCTGGCCGCTGTTGAGCAGGCTCAGCGTGTTCTGGCTTTTGATCGCGGCGCGGCGATACAGCGCGAGGTTTTCGTCGTAACGCCTGGCCTCGAACTCTTCGTTGTTGAAGTATTTGACGGTCTCGTAATTGAGCAGCGAATCGACCGCGCGGCTGTGCGCCGACGAGTCGAGCGCGTTCATGGTTTTGCGAAACTGCGTGCGCCATTCGGTCACGATGACCGTGAAGAAGATGTAGAACACCAGCGCGATGCCGGTGATGCCGGCAAACCAGACATCGAACTTCACCGCCAGCAGCGTCAACACCAGCGTGACTTCGATCAGCGTCGGCACGATGCTGTAGAGCGAATACGAGATCAGCGAATGCACACCGCGGGTGCCGCGCTCGATGTCTCGCGTCATGCCGCCGGTTTGTCGCTCCAGGTGAAAGCGCAGGCTCAGTGCATGCAGATGGCGAAACACTTCGAGCGAAATGCGCCGCGCCGCGCCCTCTGTGGCCTTGGCAAAAACCAGCTCGCGCAGCTCGGTAAACAGCGTCGTCGATAGCCGCAGCAGGCCGTAGCCGACCAGCAATGCAATCGGCACCACCAGCAGCGCCTGCGCGTCGCCAGGCTTGATGTTCATCGTATCGACCAGGTCTTTGAGCAGCAGCGGCACGCCAACGTTGGCCAGCTTGGCACAGAGCATGAAGCCGAGCGCGGCCAGCACGCGCCATTTATATTCCCACAAATAGGGGAAAAGGCGGGTCAGCGTTTGCCAGTCGGTGCGCGCGGGCACCGGTTCTGCGACGCCAGCCGAAGTCGGCGGCACGGGCAGGCAGGAATCAGCCTGGGTCGCCTGAGAAGAACGAGAACGCATAAGTCACAATCAAAACGAGGCCCGTGGCCACAGCCTGAAGGCTGCAATGGCGAAGCGCGCAGAGGCCGGGCCGCCTCAAATCTTCAACAAAATATTCAATCAGATTGTGCCTATGCCCGTCGAATCAAGCGCTCCCCAATCTGACGCCGCAAGCCCGCCGCCAGCGACCCACTCCGATACGGCGCGCACGGCCAGTGTCGCGCTGCCCATCGACAAAGAGCTGGTGATGAAAGTCATCCCGATGCCTGCCGACTGCAACGCCAACGGCGACATTTTCGGCGGCTGGGTCATGGCGCAGGTCGATCTGGCCGGTGCGGTGCTGCCGGCGCGCTATGTCGATGGCCGCATGGCAACCGTCGCCGTCAACCAGTTCATCTTCAAACACCCGGTTCGGGTCGGCGACATTTTGTCTTTCTTCTCCAGCGTCACTCGCATCGGCACGACATCAATCACCGTGCAGGTCGAGGTGTTTGCCGAGCACTTCAACGCACAAAAGCGCTACATGAAAGTCACCGAGGCGAGCGTGACCTACGTCGCCATTGACGGCGCAGGCCGGCCACGAAAAATTAAGGTCGATGCGCCTGAACCTGGTCCAGGCTGAGACGCGAGGCGCGCGGCTGAAGTTCATCGGGGGCAATCAGGCCGCCGACTGACTCCGAAAATCAACGCGCGCGGTCTGACGCGCTTCAGTCACCATGATTTCAGGAGCGGTTTTCGCCTGTGTAAATTGGGTTTGGGCGGCAAATGGCATAAATGAAGGCCTGCATGTTAATTCGGCGTGCTGTGTGCGAACGGTAAATACGGCTAAATTCAAACCATGAAACAAGTTTTGATCCTCGGTGGCACCGGCTTCGTCGGCCGGCATGTTTGCGAAAAGCTCGCGCGGCAGAACATCCGGGCGACGGTTTTGACGCGGCGTCAGGCCAGCGCCCGACATGTACAAATGCTGCCGATGGTCGATCTGCTCGAAGTGCGCAAGCTCGACAGCAGCACGCTCGCCCCACTTCTCGCAGACCATGACGCGGTCATCAATCTGGTCGCGATCCTGCACGGAGACGAAGCCGCGTTTGAAAAAGTCCACGTCGGTTTGCCAACTGAGCTGGTCAGCGCCTGCAAGGCCAGCGGCGTGCGGCGCATCGTCCATATCAGCGCGCTCGGTGCCTCGCCCGATTCAGCGTCGATGTACCAGCGCAGCAAAGCGCGCGGTGAAGCGGTGCTGCATGAATCGGGTCTCGACGTGACGTTGCTCCGCCCCAGCGTGGTTTTCGGCACCGAAGACAAATTCCTCAATACCTTTGCCAGTCTGCAAAAGATTTTTCCGGTCATTCCGCTGGCCTGCAGCCAGGCCCGCTTTCAACCCGTGTGGGTTGAAGACGTGGCGAGCGCCGTGGTGCGCTGCCTGCAAGACCGCAGCACCATCGGCAAAACTTTTGAAGCCTGTGGCCCGGAGGTGTTCACTCTCAAGCAATTGGTCGAGCTGGCTGGGCGTTATGCCGGCATCAATCACGGCCAGGGGCGGCCGGTGATTGGCTTGCCCGACGTGTTGGGACGGCTGCAGGCCCGGCTCATGGAACTCGCGCCCGGCGAGCCGATGATGAGCCGCGACAACCTCGCCGCGATGCAAACCGACAACGTCGCCAGCGGCACCCTGCCCGGTTTGGATGCGCTGGGCATCACGCCTTCAGCCTTGGGCGCGATTGCCCCGTCCTACCTGGGCGCGCAGGGTTTGCGCAGTTGCCTGATGGCGAAACGCAAGACTGCTGGACGGTTTTAGAGAAGAGCCCCCACGGTCGTTCACTGCGTGTAACTCCCTGCCCCCCAAGGGGGCCGCTACGCCTGCGGCCCGGCTAAGCCGGTTCCGCGGCCCCTGCTTGGCTGAAGAATCCTTTGCGGTGCTCACTTTTCATCCGCTCGTCCTAAGCCTGTCGGAGGATTCCCCCCAAAGGCCCGCTGCGCCTGCAACCTGGCTAAGCCGGTTGCGCGGACCCTGCTTCAATTGAGAGGGTGAATCTGAACGTGCCCCATCCAGGAGTCTGGGGCGTTCGTGTACATGTAGTCCCGGCTGAACGGGTAGACGGAATTACCGCCCTTGACCTTGCCATCCTGCGTGTGCGCTGGTGTGTCGGCGGGCCGCGTGGCCAGCATCTGGTGCACTGCAAGCCAGCCGTGCTCGAAACTCATCGCGCTGCCGGCCAGATAGAGCCGGTAGGCACGCAGGGTTTTTTCAGCCCGCTCGCTGCCGCCATCTGCGGCCAGCACCTGGCGCGCCTCGTCCAGCCGCGCCTCCAGCTTGTCTGACCAGTCCCAAAGGGTGCGTGCGTAATGCGGACGCAGGTTTTCCGAATCCACCATTTCCAGCCCGGCCCGG
>JANOOO010000037.1:0-3696 GCA_031421375.1 Polaromonas sp. | reverse complement strand
CAGGAGCGGGGGCCGCTGCGCCTGCGGTCTGGCGGAGCCAGTCCCGCGGCCCTTGCTTGAAGGGGGCATCGGCTTCTTGCTCCCTCTCCCTCCGGGAGAGGGCTGGGGCTTCACGCTGCGGCTCCAGAAGCGCCTGCGCGCGTCTGGACAGCGTGAAGAAGGGCGGGCTCAGCCCGGCCAGCGGTCTGCAAGACAGGGCTCCCCGTTCTCGCCTGCGGGCGAAAAAAGCTCTTTCCGGCGCGCCCCAAATACCGCTGGTGTCCTTTTACGGCTGACGGGCAAGCGTGGCGGTCAAGCGAATTTCTGACGAACCAGCTTATGTGCTGCACCGCTACGACTGGAGCGAGTCGAGCCTGATTCTGGAAGTCTTCACGCGCCGCTTTGGCCGGATCGCAGTTGTAGCACGCGGCGCAAAAAAGCCCAGCTCAAGTTTCAGGCCGATCTTGCTGCCGCTGCAGCCGCTGCACATTGCGTTCGGCGGCGAGGGCGAGATTCGCAATCTGAAAAGTGCCGAATGGCAGGGCGGCCATGTGATGCCGACGGGCGACGCGCTGCTCTCGGGCTACTACCTCAACGAGTTGCTCATGCGCCTGCTGGCGCGCGACGACCCGCACCCTTCGCTGTTTGGCGCTTATGCCGCCACTGTGCCGCTGCTGGCGAGCCCAGGCACCGACACGCTGCAGCTCGCTCTGCGTGCGTTTGAGTTGCGCCTGCTGCAGAGCATCGGCTTGCTGCCGGACCTGGACATCGAAAGCGCCACGCTGGCCCCGCTCGATGCACAGGCGCATTACGTGCTCGTCCCCGAAGCTGGCCTTCGTCAGGCGCACGATGGTGACCGCAGCGCTTTTCCTGGCGCGATCTGGGTGGCACTGCACCGGGCGCTGCACGAATCGGTGCCGTTCTCGGACACCATGCATGCCTGCATCCCGGCGATGGCCGAACTCAAGAGCCAGTTGCGCGGCCTGCTGCACTACCATTGCGGCGTAAAAACGCTGAAAACCCGTCAGATGATGATGGACCTGCAAGCCCTATGAAAAAAAGAGCCACATGAAAACCGCCCCGCCTGAACTCGTCACGACCGACACGCCAGTCAAAACCGTGCTGTCGGTCAACATCAACAAAGTCGCGCTGCTGCGCAACTCGCGCCACATCGACCGGCCCAGCGTGACTCGCGCTGCCGAGGTCTGCCTCGAAGCGGGCGCGCACGGCATCACCGTGCATCCGCGGCCCGATGAACGGCACATCCGCAGCGCCGACGTGTTCGAGGTTGCCGCGCTGATGAAAGACTGGCCCGACCGCGAATTCAACATCGAGGGCAACCCGCTGCAAAACCTCTTTCACTTCGTGCGCGACCTCAGCGCGCGCGGCCTGCCGCTGCACCAATGCACGTTTGTTCCAGACAGCGAAGACCAGTTCACAAGTGACCACGGCTGGAGCTTCCCCGCCGACGCCGAGCGCCTGGCACCCCTGATTGCCCAGGCGCATGACCGCAAGGTCCGCGTTGTTTTGTTCATGGACCCGGTCGCAGGCATGATGCAGGCCGCGAAAGACACCGGCGCAAATCGTGTCGAGCTCCACACCGAAAGCTACGCCCGCGCGTTTGCCGACAGCCAGCACGACGCGGCATTGCAGCCTTTCACGCAGGCTGCGCGCGCGGCTGCGGCGTGTGGCCTGGGCCTCAATGCCGGGCATGACCTGAACCGTGACAACCTTGCCGGCTTTTTGCAGGCTGTGCCCGGCGTACGCGAGGTCTCCATCGGCCATGCGTTGATCGCCGACGCGCTGGAACTCGGCCTGGCCGCCACCGTTGCCGCTTACCTGCGCTGCATTGACCACGCATTTGACGCCCGCTGACTGCGGGGTTGCACGGCGATGATCTACGGCATCGGCACCGACATCTGCGACTTGCGCCGCATCCGCGCCAGCCTGGCACGCTACGGTGAGCGTTTTGCGAAGCGGATTCTGTGCGATCGCGAGTTCGCCACCTGGCAGGCCCGCAGCGCGCGCTGGCCCGAGCGCGGCATCAAATACCTGGCAACGCGCTTTTCAGCGAAGGAGGCGTTCAGCAAAGCCATTGGCCTTGGCATGCGCTCGCCGATGACCTGGCAGCACTGCGAGATTGCCAATGAGGCCAGCGGCAAACCAGTGGTGGTGCTGCATGGCGCGCTGAAGGAATGGTTCGAATCGCGCGGGCTGCAGGCGCATGTCACCGTGACCGACGAGGCCGACTACGCTGCGAGCTTCTGCGTCGTCGAAAAGCCTTAATAATTTATATCAAACTGGCCTCAAGCCCAATCCAGACGGGCGCAAGCAGCTCCTAAATAAATAGCGACTGAAAGACCTCGACCCATGAATCCCCACGCCCCCCTCATCATCGACGTTGCCGGCCTAAGCCTGAACAAAGCCGACCGACGACGCCTGGCCCACCCGCTGACCGGCGGGCTGATTTTGTTTGCCCGCAACTGGGAAAACCGCGCGCAGCTCACGGCGCTGTGTACTGAAATCAAGAGCATCCGGGCCGACCTGCTGATCTGCGTTGATCACGAGGGCGGGCGCGTGCAGCGCTTTCGCACTGACGGCTTCACGCACCTGCCTCCCATGCGCGCTCTCGGCCAGCAGTGGCTGCAAGACCCGCTGGGCGCGACCAACGTCGCCACCGCTTGCGGCTATGTGCTCGGGGCCGAATTGCGCTCGTGCGGCGTCGATCTGAGCTTCACCCCGGTGCTTGATCTCGATTGGGGCGACAGCAGCGTCATCGGCGACCGTGCCTTCGCCCGCGACGCGCGTGTGGTGGCACTGCTCGCCAAAAGCCTGATGCACGGCCTGCTGCAAAGCGGCATGGCCAACTGCGGCAAGCACTTTCCCGGTCACGGCTTCGTCAAGGCCGACTCGCACACCGCCATTCCAGTCGATACCCGCAGCCTGAAAAAAATCCTGACCGACGACGCAGCGCCCTATGAATGGCTCAACACCACGCTCGCCAGCGTGATGCCGGCGCATGTGATCTACCCCAAAGTCGATGCGCGGCCGGCCGGGTTCTCCGAGAAATGGCTGACCTACATCCTGCGCGGGCAGCTCGGTTTCGGCGGCGCAATTTTCAGCGACGACCTGAGCATGCAGGCGGCCCGGCTGATCGACGGCAAACAGGTGAGCTACCTTGACGCCGCCATCGCTGCGCTGAACGCGGGCTGTGACATGGCGCTGCTGTGCAACCAGTCTCTTGAGGGGGGCGGCGAAGTGGTTGATGACTGGCTCGGCGGCATGGCCGAGGCGTTGGTGAAGGAGCAGTGGGAAGCGCTGGAATCCAGCGAGAGGCGCCGGCTCGATCTGCTTCCCGCAACGCCCGCGCTGGCGTGGGATGAGCTGATGCTTCACCCGGCATACATGCATGCGATGGGGCTGGTTTCTTGAGGCGTTTTGCCTGGCGATGTGCTACCAGATAAATAGCTGCTTACGCACGTATTTATTGGCTAGTGACCTCTGAATAACTCTGACGCGCGGATCGGGATGCACCGCAAGGCGTTTTTTTGCAATGATGACTTGAGTCCCCGGGACTGTCGGGATGTGCAACCCATAGGCCTTTCGCGCAGGGTGAGGTTGCAGGAGATATTTTTAGTAAGCCGTAGTCGCTGATCCGGGCTCGTCCAACAACCGGTTCAGATCGCGGCTGCGCTTCGCTTGCGCGATTTGACCTTA
>JANOOO010000036.1:0-2013 GCA_031421375.1 Polaromonas sp. | reverse complement strand
GCGCTGCAGGCTGCACTCGCGCAAGTCCCCTCACTTGACCCGAATGCAATTGAAGACCTGATCTGCGGCTGCGCGATTCCCGAAGGGCCGCAGGGGCTGAACATCGCCCGCATCGGCGCGGTGCTGGCCGGTTTGCCCAACAGCGTCGGCGGCATCACCGTCAACCGCTTTTGTGCGTCGGGTCTGTCAGCGGTGCAGATGGCGGCTGACCGCATTCGCGTTGGCGAGGCCGAGGTGATGATCGCGGCCGGCGTCGAGTCAATGAGTTCGGTGCCGATGTCGGGCAACTCGCCGTCACTGTCGCCCGCCATCTTCGAGCGCGACGAAAACATCGGCCTGGCTTACGGAATGGGCCTGACCGCAGAGAAGGTCGCGCAGCAATGGAAGGTCTCGCGTGACGCGCAAGACCAGTTTGCCTATGAGTCGCACATGAAAGCGCTCAAGGCGCAGCAGGCCGGCGAATTCGCCGATGAGACCACGCCGGTCGAGGTGAGCGAGCGCAGCGTGAACCTGGAAACCGGCGAGGTCGTCATCAAAACCCGCACCGTCAGCACCGACGAAGGCGCGCGGCCCGACACGACTGCCCTGGGCTTGAGCAAACTCAAAACGGTGTTCGCCGCACGCGGATCGGTCACGGCTGGCAACAGCTCGCAAACCTCTGATGGCGCGGGCGCGCTGATTCTTGCCAGTGAAAAAGCCGTGAAGCAGTTCGGCCTGACCCCGCTGGCGCGCTTCGTCAGCTACGCCGCCAAAGGCGTGCCACCACACATCATGGGCATCGGCCCGATCGAGGCGATCCCGGCTGCATTGCGCTATGCGGGCCTCAAGCTTGAAGACATCGACTGGTTCGAGCTGAACGAAGCCTTTGCTGCGCAGTCGCTGGCTGTCATCAACACGCTGGGCCTGAATGCCGCGAAAATCAACCCGATGGGCGGCGCGATTGCGCTGGGCCACCCGCTGGGCGCAACCGGTGCCATTCGTGCGGCAACGGTGATTCATGCGCTGCAGCGGCACAAGCTGAAGTACGCCATGGTGACGATGTGCGTCGGCATGGGGCAGGGCGCGGCGGGGATTTTTGAGCGGGTTTGACGTGCTTGGGGTCCCTGGCTTGCCCCTACTCCCGACGGAGGAAGGCGTCAAGGCAGCGTCTGCTTCTGCCTTCTACACTTTGTTTTTTTCAACTGGACTCCATCATGAGCAATGCAACACCCTCACAGTCTGCTGGCAGCCTTGAGATCCTCGCGCACGTCGAGGCTGGCGTGATGACGCTGACGATCAATCGCCTTGACAAAAAGAACTCGATCACCGCTGCGATGTACGCCGCGATGGCCGACGCGTTGGACGCCGCCGCCGGTGATGCAGCCGTGCGCGTGTTGGTGATCCAGGGGCATGAGACGATTTTTTCAGCTGGCAACGACATCGGTGATTTTTTGAATAACCCGCCCACAGCCGCAGACGCGCCGGTGTTCCGCTTTCTGTACGCCATCAGCGCCTTCCCCAAGCCCATCGTTGCCGCAGTCTGCGGCCCGGCAGTCGGCATCGGCACCACCTTGCTGCTGCATTGCGACCTGATCTACGCGGGCGACAACGCCGCGTTTTCGATGCCCTTTGTTAACCTCGGCCTGTGCCCCGAGGCTGGCTCCAGCCTGCTGGTGCCGCAGCTGATGGGCAACGCGCGCGCCGCCGAGGCGCTGCTGCTGGGCGAGCCCTTCAAAGCCGAGGCCGCCTTGGAGATGGGTTTCATCAACCGCATCGTCCCGCCCCTTGAGGCCAACGCACTGGCGCAGCGCCAGGCGCAAAAACTCAGCGCCAAGCCCTTGGGTGCGCTGATCGAGACCAAGCGTTTGATGAAGCAGGGCAACGCCGCCGCAGTCAAGACGCGCATCGCCGAAGAGGCCGCGAGCTTCGGCCGCATGCTCAAGGAGCCCGCCGCACGCGAGGCGTTTTCGGCCTTCCTGGAAAAGCGCAAGCCCGATTTTTCACGGGTGTGAGAGAAAGCGCAGAGCCCTCACC
>JANOOO010000035.1:0-3362 GCA_031421375.1 Polaromonas sp. | reverse complement strand
ACCAGGTCGCGCGTGAAGGCGTCGATGGACGCGGGCTCGTTGCGACCCACCAGGTGCTGGTAGAGCGCCTGCAACGCAAATTCGCGCGCGCGGGTTCGCGCCGATTTGTCGGCGGCTTTCTTGACGCCGGTGTCGGTCAGCCCGGTTCGGGTCTGCGGCGGGCGCTTGGGTTTGGGGAGCGGGTCGAGCATGCAGGGCAATTCGGTAATGTAAAAAAATCGGGGCGGGGTGGGCCGTGCGGGGCTCGTCGAAAAATCGGAAAGTGGGCAAGTCGGCAAGTCGGCTAACCAAGGTCGTCGAGCAGGTTCGCCATTTCGACCGCAACGCGCGCTGCATCGACGCCCTTCTCAATTTGCCTGGCCTCGGCCTGAGCCAGGTTCTCGACGGTCAAAATCGCGTTGGCGATGGGCAACTGGTAGTCGAGCGCGAGGCGCGAAATCGCTGCGCCGCTTTCGTTGGCGACCAGCTCGAAATGGTAGGTTTCGCCGCGAATGATGCAGCCCAGCGCAATGAGTGCGTCGAACTCATCGCGCTCGGCCAGCGCCTGCAGCGCGCAGGCGACTTCAAGCGCGCCGGGCACGGTCACGTGCGTGATGTTTTTGGCTTCGACCCCGAGCATGGCGAGCTCGCCCAGGCAGGCTTGCGCCAGCGCGCTGGTCACGCTTTCGTTAAAGCGCGCCTGCACCACGGCGATGTGGAGCTTTCTGCCGTCAAGCTTGTCCGACCGGGTTTTTTCTACACCAAACATGGCTTCCTTTTATTGAGGCTATGCGCTCAGCCGGGTGGCACATAGCCACAAATCTCAAGCCCGTAGCCGGTCATGCTGGGCATGCGGCGCGGGTTGCCGAGCAACATCATTTTGTGAACGCCGCATTCACGCAAAATCTGCGCGCCAACGCCGTAGGTGCGCAAGTCCATGCGGCCACGTTCAGGCGCCTGGCTGGCGCGTGCCGTGCCTTCAAATTGCGCCAGCAACTGCGCCGCACTTTCGCCGCAGTTCAGCAGCACCGCCACGCCCTTGCCTGCGTCAGCGATGTAGCGCAGGCTTTGGTCCAGGCTCCATGAATGCATGGCACGGTTGCGCTCAAGCGCATCGAGCACCGACAGCGGCTCATGCACGCGTACGGCAACGGTCTGGTCCGCTGACCAGGCACCCCGGACCAGCGCCAGATGCACGCCGTGGCTGGGCTTGTCGCGAAATGCGTGGGCCGTGAACTCGCCGAAGGCCGTCTCAATCGTGCGGCTGCCGATCTTTTCGATCAATGAATCATGGCGGCTGCGGTGCGCAATGAGGTCGGCAATGGTGCCGATCTTCAGCCCGTGCTCGGCGGCAAACAGCTGCAAGTCGGGCAGGCGCGCCATCGTGCCGTCGTCTTTCATGATCTCGCAAATGACGGCAGCGGGCGAGCAACCGGCCATCGCGGCCAGGTCGCAACCGGCTTCGGTGTGCCCGGCGCGCATCAACACACCGCCATCGACCGCCTGCAACGGAAAGATATGGCCGGGCTGAACCAGGTCGTTCGCGGTGGCGGAGGATGCGACGGCGGCCTGCACGGTGCGCGCCCGGTCGGCGGCCGAGATGCCCGTCGTCACGCCTTCGGCGGCTTCGATGGACACGGTGAAGGCGGTGGCGTGCTTGGTGCCCTTGCGCGTCGCCATCGGCGGCAATTGCAGCAGCTCGCAGCGCGCGCGGGTCAGGGTCAGGCAGATCAGACCACGGCCGAAGCGGGCCATGAAGATAACCGATTCGGCGCTGACATGGTCGGCGGCCAGCACCAGGTCGCCCTCGTTTTCACGGTCTTCTTCATCAATCAGGATGACCATGCGACCGGCGCGCATGTCGGCGACGATGTCTTCAACGGGGGAGATGGTGGACGTGGCGGAAGTGACGGAAGTGGCGGAAGTGGCGGTGGTCATGGGCTAGTGGGCGCTTCGGTGTCGGGTTCAGCGGCTGCTGTTGCTGCCGCAGTGCTTAGGGTTGTTGCGGGGCTTGGGTTGCGGACGCAGCGACGCTGGGAAGGGTGGATTGAAGCATGCGCTCGACATAGCGCGCGATCATGTCGATTTCCAGGTTGACGAGAGAGCCCGTGCCGAGCTGGCCAAGTGCCGTGTTGTGTACCGTGTGCGGAATCAGGTTGATGCTGATTTCACAGCCTGCTTCGCTCTGGCCCTGATCACTGCTTTTTGCAGGCAGGTCGTTGACGCGGTTGATCGTCAGGCTCACACCATCGACGGTAATCGAGCCTTTGTAGGCCAGGTATTTAGCCAGATCGTTGGTCGCTTTAATGCGCAGCTCCCAGCTTTCACCGATCTGCGCGAAGTGCGTGACCCGGCCAACGCCATCGACATGGCCAGACACCAGATGACCGCCCAGCCGGTCTTGTGCGCGGATGGCTTTTTCGAGGTTGATGGTTCCCGTGCCAGCGAGGCCACTGGTGCGGGCCAGCGATTCGGCTGACACGTCCACTGCAAACTGGTGCTGGGCTGAATCGATCTGTACCGCAGTCATGCACGCACCGTTAAGGGCGATGGAGTCGCCCGCATTCACGTCGTCAAGGTAGCCCGGAGGGGTCTGAATGGTCAGGCGCGTGCCGTAAAGCGCTGTGTTGCCCAGGCTCTGGACAGCGACGATGCGCCCCAGGCCGGTGATGATTCCGGTAAACATGGCGCGTATTTTCGCAGGGATTGAAGCCGGGTCTGCAGCTGGCGGAGTTTTCAATAATCCATACGGCGAAATACCCGTTCGCCTTGAGCTTGTTCAAGGGGCAGCCCGGCCCGGTCGAATTGGCACCAGTTCAGAACCGGTCCCGCCCGGCCACGCGCGCCAGCACACGAAGGTCACGGCCCACACGCTCGGCCGATAAAAACTCCAGATCGACCGCGTCAGCAAGGCTCTGCAGCGGCCCGAACGCAGCCATGCCTTGCCCTTGCCCGATCAGCTTGGGCGCAAGATAGACCAGAAATTCATCGACCAGGCCAGCACGCATGAGCGAACCGTTGAGCTTGCTGCCCGCCTCAACATGCAGCTCATTGACTTCGCGGATGGCCAAGTCTTTCAGCATCGCCGCCAGATCAACCTTGCCGTTTTGATCTGGCAGGACGATCACGGTTGCACCCGCAGCTTCCAGCGCCGCTTTTTTGGCATCATTTTGCACGGCGGCATAGATAAGCAGGGCGCGGTTAGCTATGAAAAGATGAGCGTCAAGCGGCGTCTCCATGCGGCTGTCCACCACGACAAGCATGGGCTGACGCGATGTTTCGACTAGCCGCACGTCCAGACGCGGGTTGTCTTGCAGCACCGTCCCGATGCCGGTTAGCACAGCACAGGAGCGCGCACGCCAGACATGGCCATCGGCACGCGC
>JANOOO010000034.1:0-1704 GCA_031421375.1 Polaromonas sp. | reverse complement strand
GGAGTCGCAGCCAGCTTTTGTGTAGGCGCACTCTTGCTGGCAAGACGCGAGGATTGCACTGCTCGTACACGCTTCATCGCCTCGGGCATGGCGCGCAGTTCAGATGCCGAACAGTCGCCCAGCCAAAGACACCAACGCTCCCAACCGTTCAGGAACTCATCAGCCCCCAGCCAGCGGCGGAAGAACTTGCGCGCACCGGGCTCCAGCTTCAGAAACTCGGCCTTTTCTTCGGTCGTGAACAGATAGTTGCCGTCGTCAATCGGCTTGTTGCCAATGCCGATTTCGGGCACATCGCAAATCGGTTTGCTGCGGCGCGGCAGCACCACGTCGGGTGCATCGACCAGGTAGGGGTTGATGTTGGTCACCGGCACAGCCAGCGGCTCGCCGCGAATATCGTCGTACTGGTAAATCGTCTTGCCGGGCAGATTGGCCGCGCCAAAGCCGATCACGACGCAATGCACGGCGGCCACGCCCCTGGCGTCGTTGCTCCATTGAAAGGTGCGGTGCGCAAACTGGATTTTCATGCCCTGCGCCAGCATCCAGCTCCACAGCACGCCGACCTGCTCACCCTGGGTGATGCTGTTGGTCGAGACAAAGGCGACGCGCAAAGCTGGGTTGGCCTTGACGTAATGCGCCGCCTTCACGTACCAGGCGGCCACATAGTCCAGCAGGCCGGCGTTGTGGATGCCATTGAAAACGCGGGCGGCCTCGGCGCGCTGCGCTTCGCTCATAAATTTAGCGCCGACAAAGGGCGGGTTGCCGATGACGTAGTCGCACATTTCAGGCACCAGCACACTGGCCCAGTCTCTGGTGAGCGCGTTGGCGCAGACGATGTGGGCCGTTTTATCCAGCGGCAGGCGGGTGAAATTGCCGCCCAATGCCTTGCTGGCGCGCTGGTTCTCCTGGTGGTCGGTCAGCCACAGCGCCACCGTGGCGATATGCGCGGCGCTGGCCTCGATCTCGATGCCGTGGAACTGGTGTACGTCGCATTGAATCTGGCCAAACTGCTTGGCGTCCAGCGTGCCCGTGACCACGCGGCTTTTTTGGGCGATGGCCAGCAGCGCTTCGGCCGCTTCCAGTTCAAGCCGTCGGATTTCGCGATAAGCGATGACCAGAAAGTTGCCGCAGCCGCAGGCCGGGTCAAAAAACATCAGCTGGCGCAGTTTGCGCAAAAAATCGTCCAGTGCTTTTTTGCTTCGCTTGCTGGCGCGAAGTTCAGCAGCAAGAGCGTCCAAAAACAGCGGCTTGATGACGCGGAGGATATTGGTCTCACTGGTGTAATGCGCGCCCAGCTCGCGCCGTTTGCTGCTTTTGGCTTTGAGGACTTCGCCATCATGGTGAATGACGGACTGGAACAGCGAGCCAAAAATCGCCGGGCTGATTTGTGACCAGTCAAAATCTTCGGCGCAGGCCAACAAGCGGGCGCGGGCGTCGCTATCAAAATAGCAGTGCTCCAGTTGCCCGTCAAACACGCTGCCGTTGATGTACCGAAAGTCCTGCAGTTCAATCGGCAGGCTTTTGGGGCGTTTTTCAGGCGCGCGATTGAGCGTGTCAAACAGGTTTTGCAGCTTGCCGTCGAGGTCGCTGCCGTCGGCATGGGTGTGCTGGCGGATGTAGCGCGAAAACATGCCGTCAACCTCGAAGATGCCGGTGTCGTCGGCAAACAGGCAAAACAGCAGCCGCACCATGTAACGCTCCAGGTCG
>JANOOO010000033.1:0-2326 GCA_031421375.1 Polaromonas sp. | reverse complement strand
CTGATCGCGGCCCTGCTGCAAGACCTGCAAAAAGCACTGGTCGAGATTGCCGAAAAAAACGTCGAAGTCATCCTGCCCGGCTTCACACATTTGCAGGTGGCACAGCCGGTGAGCTTTGGCCACCACATGCTGGCCTACGTCGAGATGTTCGCGCGCGATGCAGAACGGCTGGCCGACGTGCGCAAACGCGTCAACCGCCTGCCGCTCGGCGCGGCTGCATTGGCCGGCACCAGCTACCCGCTTGATCGCGAGCGCGTGGCGCGCACGCTGGGCATGGTTGATGAACACGGCACGCCGCAGGTTTGCCAGAACAGCCTTGACGCTGTGAGCGACCGCGACTTTGCCATCGAGTTCACCGCCGCCGCCGCACTGGCCATGGTGCATATCAGCCGCCTCAGCGAAGAGCTGGTGCTGTGGATGAGCCAGAGCTTCGGCTTCATCGATCTTGCTGACCGTTTTTGCACCGGCTCATCGATCATGCCGCAGAAGAAAAACCCCGACGTGCCCGAACTCGCGCGCGGCAAAACCGGCCGCGTCGTCGGCCACCTGATGGCGCTGATCACCCTGATGAAGGGCCAGCCGCTGGCCTACAACAAAGACAACCAGGAAGACAAGGAGCCGCTGTTCGACACCGTCGATACGCTCAAAGACACGCTGCGCATTTTTGCCGACTTGGTCGGCGGCATCACCGTCAAACCCGAGGCGATGGAGCGCGCCGCACTGAAGGGTTACGCGACGGCCACCGACCTCGCCGATTACCTGGTTAATAAAGGGCTGCCGTTTCGCGATGCACATGAGACGGTGGCGCACGCTGTCAAGGCCGCGATTGCGCAGGGCCTTGATTTGTCGGAGCTGCCATTGGCCACGCTGCAGCAGTTCAACCCAAAGATTGATGCAGACGTGTACGCGTGCTTAAGCCTGCGTGGCTCGCTCAATGCAAGAAGCACGCTGGGCGGTACTGCACCAGCGCAGGTGCGGGCGCAGATTGCGCGGCACCGGGCGCGTTTAACGAACTGACTCGCGTTTTCTGTTCAGCGAAGGGCAGCCCGCCACCGCCGCAGGACCACCCTTGCTTTCCTACAAGAAGCACCGGCAAGCGCCGTCCCCGAAGTTCCCGTTTTTCAGGTCGCAGCTCTTTCGCCTCAACCTGCTTTCAAGCGCGACTTGAAACCCTGCCGAAACCCACTTTCGCGCCAGAGTTTTCGCCCTTTCCCAGCCCCTTTTTCATTCACGAGCGCCGCGTGCAGCCTGGCACGCGAGAGTGCGCGCGCAGGCTGGTTTTGCATCGAGTTTGAAGGCGGCGTACGTGGGTTTTTGACCGACAGCATGCCAAGCCCCGCACTGACTGAGCCGATTTGTAACGCCGCATTTACTGCAGTTGCAGGGCCAAAACCCACGCGGCCCATGCAGTCCATGCGAACGAGGATGGACGTTTATGTTTTTCGTGCGTCTAACTGCAAATAACTTACCTGGAGATATCCATGCTCAAACAGACTTTCAAGCTCACCGCCGCGTCGGCGGTGTTTCTCGCACTCGCTGCGTGCAGTGGCGGGTCGGATGATTCGCCAGCTGCTGGCGGCGGTGGCGGCGGCGGTGGCACAGGTCCAACTTGCGGCGCGGCCGTCGCAGGCCCGGCTGCTGCGCTCGGCGACACGCTGGTGCTTACGTCGTGCGGCAAGCTGACCTCATTTAACAAAGCGGCCCCGCAAACGCAAGTGGGTACTGTGAGTGTCACGGGCCTGACCGCAGGCGAAACGCTGATCGGCATCGACTACCGCCCCGCCACCAACCAGCTCTATGGCGTCACCAAAAGCGCGCTTTACGTCATCAACCCGGCAACTGGCGTGGCATCGGGCCGCGTTGCGCTCAGCGCGGCTCTGACAGGAACCAATTTCGGTGTCGATGTCAACCCGGCTGTCGATGCCCTGCGCGTCGTCAGCGACAACGACGGCAGCTTTGCCATCAACTTCGCCACCGGCGCTTCGACTGCTGCCACGGCGACGGTCACCCCGGCCGCAGCCAGCGTCACGGCATCGGCCTACACCAACTCGTTTGCCGGTGCCGCAACGACGCGCCTGTTCGCCATCGACACGGCTGGCAGCAACCTGTATGTGCAGAACGCCGCAACCAGCGCGTTGAGCGCACCGATTGGTTTGGGCGTGACAGCGACTGGCTCAGGCGGGTTTGACATCGACGGTGCAAACAACGTCGGTTATGCAGCTTTGAAGGTGGGCACGACGACTTCGTTGTACCGCATCAACCTCGCGGCGACGGCTGCACCGGCTGCGACCGTGGTTGCGGGTGGCGCGATCAATGTCAACAGCGA
>JANOOO010000032.1:0-4242 GCA_031421375.1 Polaromonas sp. | reverse complement strand
GGCTTTCTGCGCTTCGGCCAGTTTGGCTTCGCGCGCCTTCAGCACCTCTTGCAGCTCTGCGATTTGATGGGCCTTGCCCTCCAGCTCGCTGGCCGATGCGGCTTTGGCCTTTTTAGATTCTTCTGCAGCGACGCGCGCGCGCTCGGTTTTAAGCTGGCTGGCGACCTGGTCGGCCACCTGCTCGTCGAGACCCCGTTGGGCATCGGTCAGCGCCTTTTCCTTGTCGCGCATCGCATGCTCGCGCTGGGCGATGTCGCTGTCTTTTTGGGCTAGCTGTTTTTCAAACTGCAGACGAGTCGATTCAAGCAGCGGTGCAGCGAGTGACTCGGTGAGCTTGATTTCACTTTTGCAGTGAGGGCAGGTGATGGTGGGCTCGGTCATTTAAGGATTCACTTTTTTAAGATGCGGCACCGACCTGGGGCCGTTGAATGGACGCGCAATTATGGGTCGCGAAAATCAACGCAGACCACACCACCGAACCGCAGAACCACTGCGACCGAGCCCGACTTCTTACCAGCACCAGCCTGCACCCGCCCCCTTGTTGCAGCCGGGTGTGACGACCGACCGATTTTCGGTACCCCGTCATGAGGGCGGGCGGCGCACCCGGCTGCGACACCCCAGCTCCCGCTCCCGCACCTCACATGCACAGATTCATGATCAAATAGCCATCCAGTCCAATCAGGACGGGCGCAAGCAGCTCCTGAAATAATAGCAACTGCCGCCTGCCCCGCGCGCCATTCAGGCCAGCGCGTGCCAAGCCCCGTATCCCCACCATCCCCACCCGCCATGCTCAGCCGATTGCGCAGCCCCCTGTGAAATACACCATCGCCGTGCGCGCCCTGTGCGAGTTCACCGCCCGGCGCGGCGACCTTGACCTGCGCTTCACGCCCTCGCCCACGGCGCAGCAGGGCATCGCCGGTCATGCGCTGGTCGCCTCACGGCGCGGCGAATCCTATCAAAGCGAAGTGAGCTTGTCAGGCGAATACGGGCCGCTGGTGGTGCGCGGCAGGGCTGACGGTTACAACCCCGACCTGCTGCAGCTCGAAGAAGTCAAAACCCACCGCGGCGACCTGGCGCGCGTGCTAGACAACCACCGGCAACTGCACTGGGCACAGGTGAAAATTTACGGCTGGCTGTTGTGCCAAAAATTGCAGCTCGCTGAGCTGCGGCTGGCGATTGTCTATTTCGACATTGCCAGCCTGCAGGAAACAATCATTGACGAGCTGTTCAGCGCCAGCGCGCTGCACGCGTTTTTCGACGCGCAATGCCAGAGCTTTCTGCACTGGGCCGAACAAGAAATGGCGCACCGCCGTGAGCGCGACGCGCAGCTTGGCGCACTGGCTTTTGCGCACCCGGCTTTCAGACCCGGCCAGCGCGAACTCGCCGAAGCGGTATTCAAATCGACACGGCAGGGCGGCTGCTTGATGGCCCAGGCTCCGACGGGCATCGGCAAAACCATAGGCACCGTGTTTCCGCTGCTCAAAGCCGCACCGCGTCAGGCCATCGACAAAATATTCTTTCTGGCCGCGAAAACCTCGGGCCGCAAACTGGCGCTGGATGCACTGGCTTTGATTCGCGCAAGTTCGCCCACCGTGCCGCTGCGCGTGCTTGAACTGGTGGCCAAAGCCAAAGCCTGCGAATACCCCGACCGCGCCTGCCACGGCGACGCCTGCCCGTTGGCACGCGGCTTTTATGACCGGCTGCCTGCCGCGCGCCAGGCAGCCATCGACAGTGCGCAGGCGGGCGCGCTGCTTGACCGACCGACGTTGCGCACGCTGGCCCTCGCGCACCAGGTCTGCCCCTACTACCTGAGCCAGGAGCTGGCTCGCTGGGCCGATGTGGTGGTCGGCGACTACAACTACTACTTCGACACGCACGCCATGCTGCACACGCTGGCCACGCTCAATCAATGGCGCGTCAGCGTGCTGATTGATGAGGCGCACAACCTGGTCGAGCGCGGGCGTGCGATGTATTCAGCCAGCTTGACGCAGACGGCCCTGGCCGAAGTCGAGGCGCTGGCCCCGGCAACGCTGCGTCCGGCGCTTAGGCGCTTGCAGCGCGCCTGGCATGAGCTCAACCAGGGCACCGCACGGCTTGACAGTGAGCCAGACTCCAACTCCCTCCCCTTCCGGGGGAGGGCAGGGGTGGGGGCCGGATCAAGCACAAGCCCTGCAACCGGGGTGCCCGCGTTCCCTCTTTCATTAACCATCTCTGAGCCACCCAAGCTTTACGAAGTGCGCCTTGAGATTCCCGAAGGCTTCATTAAAGCCCTGCAGCAAGCCTGCTCGACCTTAAGCGACCACCTTGCCGAAGACCCGGCGCGCATCAATGCAGCATTGCAGGGTTTCTATTTCGACGCCCTGCACTTCTCGCGGCTGGCCGACAGCTTTGGCTTGCATTGCCTGTTCGACCTGACGTTCGAGCCAGAAGCAAGCCGCACGCGCCGCTCGACGCTGGCGATTCGCAACGTCGTGCCGGCACCGTATCTGGCAGCACGTTTTGCAGCAGCGTTTTCAAGCGCGCTGTTCTCAGCCACGCTGAGCCCGCAGCAGTTCTACCGCGACATGCTCGGCCTGCCTGTGCAGACCGCCTGGTTTGATGCGCCCTCGCCTTTCAACGCGGCGCAGTTGCAGGTAACGGTAGCCACGCATGTGTCCACACGCTACGCGGATCGGTCGGTGTCTCTCACGCCGATTACGCAAATCATGGCGGCGCAGTTTGAGCGCCTGCCCGGCAACTACCTGCTGTTTGCCAGCAGCTACGACTACCTCGCGCAACTGGAGGCCGAGTTTCGCTCGCGCTGCCCGTTGGTTGCCGTGTGGGCGCAGACGCCGCAAATGAGTGAGCCGGCGCGCGTTGCCTTTTTGGCGCGATTCACCAATGAGTCAGCAGGCATTGGCTTTGCGGTACTTGGCGGCGCGTTTGCCGAAGGCATCGACCTGCCAGGCCGCCAACTGGTCGGTGCGTTCATTGCCACGCTCGGCATGCCGCAAACCAACGCAGTCAATGAACAAATTCGGGGGCGTATGGCGGCCAACTTTGGTGCGTCGCGCAGCCACGATTACGCCTACCTTTACCCCGGCCTGCAAAAAGTGGTGCAGGCGGCGGGCCGGGTGATTCGGAGCACGACGGATCGCGGCGCGGTCTGGCTGATCGACGACCGCTTCAACCGCCCGGCGGTGCGCGCCTTGCTGCCGGGCTGGTGGCAGGTGGAGCGCATCGGACGCTGAGGCAGCGGCGCGACAGGCGTAAAAAAGCCCGCATCGAGCGGGCTTTCAGGTAACTCTGCGAGGCGTTCAAAACACGCCAAACAACATCAACAACAAGACGACCGTGATCGGAACCCCAAGTAACCAGGCAATGATGGGCATATTGAACTCCTTTGGATTGGAAAGAGCGGCAACATCAATTTAGGCGGCGAGATGTGGGCCTGCTGACAGCCCCGGGCTTTACTGCCGGTAAGAATTTTCTGACGGGGACTGTAGTGATGAGGAAGGCCGCGCCAAGCGCTCAGCTTCGTCAAGCCCGGCGAAGACCTCGGCCAAAGGCTTCACCTCGGGCATCACATACACCACGCCCTGCCCGGCTAAGAAGGCAGGGGCGATGACGCCCTCATAAAACCGCACGGGGATGTTGATGCAGCCGTAGGAGATACGGTTGTCGTCGGTGCCGGGGGAGGCCAGCCGCTCCAGTCGGCGCTCGGCGGGCTCAATGGCGCGCACGCGGTGCATCGACACGGCCGCGTCGTAATCGACCCAGATGACGTCCTCGCCTGATGTGTTGCGCCCACGCTCGGCGTTGAACCTGCCCGCCGGTGTGGTGCGCTCGTGTGGCGCCACATTGGCAATGGGCCGGTTGCCGATGCCGGCTACTGAGTCGTCACCTTTGGCTGCGCCTATCAACACCGGCGTGCTGGACACCAGCACGCCGCGCGAATCAAACACAAATACGTGGGTATTTTTTTTGTCAATCAACACAAAAAAGCGCTGCTGGTTGTCGCCGGAAGCAACGATCCAGTTGGCGAGTTGACGCGCTTCAGTCGAAGCCAGTGTCTGCTTGAAATCGGCGGCGCGAATGGTTAGCCCGGGCACAGCGGTTGCATTTGGCCCAGTTGACGCGACAGAAGTGCTGGCGGGGGGCGTGATGGAAAAGTTATTGCGCGAAGCAGGTGGAATGACCAGGGCCAACACCGCCGCCCCAATCACCACGCCCTGACGCAATCCGGCTTGCCACTCAGATGCG
>JANOOO010000031.1:0-1718 GCA_031421375.1 Polaromonas sp. | reverse complement strand
GGTGTTGCCCGTCCTCGGGCCCTCCACCGTGCGCGACACCGTGGGGACTTTTGTTGACTTCGGCAGCAACCTGGCTACGCGCGGTGACGACGTTGCTTTTCGCAACACCATGTCGAGCATCGGCATCGTCAACGCCCGCGCCAATCTGCTTGATGCAGGTGACTTACTCGAGCAGGTCGCGCTTGATAAATATAGTTTTGCGCGCGACGTTTACCTGCAGCGCAGGCGCAGCTTGAATGGTCAGTCAGCTCCAGACACGCAAGAGCGCTTCGACTTGCCGGAGGGCGACGCCCCAGCACAAAAGGAAGAGCGCTTCGACCTGCCCGAAGATGCCGTGCCTGCGCCGGGTGCCAATGCGCCGGGAGCCGCGCCTATTCCGTCAGTTTCGCCAATTACGCCTAAATAAGTCGTCATTGACCGTCTGGAGACTGTTGCGGGGGTGAGCAAGGTTTACAAAGCCGTCGCAAAACTTTATGGCGCGCTCTGGCTGTGGGTTTGACAATCGGCACCTTGAGTTCAACTATCGCCGTGAGTTCGCTGTCGGCGCGGTATCACTGAGCTGACATCTGAGAGCTGGCTACGGCGATTGCCCCAGACAGCCCTGTTTTTGAGAACTTCAAAGGAAAAGGAAAACCATGAAACGCAGAACCCTGGGCCACCTGCTGGCCGCCATGCTTGGCGCATCGGTCCTCGTGACCACACCGTTTGTCCGCGCCGCCGAAGAAGCCCCTGAGGTCTTGATCAAGCGCCTGTCCACCGAGGTGCTCGAGCAGATCAAGGCTGACAAGAGTGTGCAGGCTGGTGACATTTCCAAAGTGCTGTCGCTGGTGGAAAGCCAGATCATGCCCAACGTCAACTTCACGCGGATGACCGCTTCGGCCGTTGGCCGCAGCTGGCGCCAGGCCACGCCTGAGCAGCAAAAGCGCCTGCAGGAAGAGTTCAAGATTTTGCTGGTTCGCACCTATGGCGGCGCGCTCGTGCAAGTCAGGGAACAGAGCGTGGCGCTCAAGCCCATGCGTTCGTCGCCCACCGACGTCGAGGTGCTGGTTCGCACTGAAATTGTTGGGAAGGGCGATCCGATTCAACTCGATTACCGGATGGAGAAAGTCGCAGGCGGCTGGAAAATCTATGACCTCAACGTGCTGGGCGTCTGGCTGGTCGAAACCTACCGCACCCAGTTTTCGCAAGAGATCAATGCCAACGGTGTCGATGGGTTGATCGCCTCATTGGCGCAGCGCAACAAGAGCAATGCCGCTGGTGCCCGCAAGAGCTGAGGCCGACGCCGTGCTGAAGTTCCCGGCCGAACTCACGCATGACCCGGCGGCTGCCTTTGCGCCAGGCATGAGCGCGGCCCTGCAGCAGCAATCGGGCGCAGTGGTTGCCGACGTGTCAGCCCTGCAGCAATTCGACTCATCGGCCATTGCGCTGCTGCTTGAATGCAGGCGTCTGGCCTTGCAGGCGGGTCGGGCGTTTTCAGTGACCGGTGCTCCGATCAAGCTGCAGCAACTCGCGCAGCTCTACGGCGTGGACGACCTGTTTCCCCGGACGCCCGGCTCGTAGCGTGGTCGGCGCGTCGCTGCGCCGACTGGTGCGATCATCGCCGAAGCCGGCGCGAATAGGCGGGTCGGCGCGCTGTCCCCGAGTTTGTGGGCAGAACCGGGCGCAGCTTAAAATAAGTGGCTCATGCCAGCCATCTCGTTTCAGTCCGTCTCCAAAAC
>JANOOO010000030.1:0-1633 GCA_031421375.1 Polaromonas sp. | reverse complement strand
TGTTGGTCGAGACGATTTTCGACACGCTCAACGCCAAAGCAGCGCTATTCGCCATCGACGAGTATTTCGAGCATTCCGGCGAGCGACTGCCGCTGATCATCAGCGGCACCGTGACCGACGCCTCGGGCCGCATCTTGAGTGGCCAGACCGTCACCGCGTTCTGGCACAGCATCCGCCATGCCGCGCCGCTGGCCGTGGGCCTGAACTGCGCACTCGGCGCGGCGCTGATGCGGCCCTACATCCAGGAGCTGGCGCGGGTGGCGGGCGACACCTTCATCAGCTGCTACCCCAATGCCGGCCTGCCCAATCCGATGAGCGACACCGGTTTTGACGAAACGCCGGAGGTGACTTCGCGGCTGCTGCGCGAGTTCGCGGCTGAAGGGCTGGTCAATATCGTGGGTGGCTGCTGCGGCACGACGCCCGAACATATCGCGGCGATTGGCGACGCGGTGCAGCCGCTGCCGACGCGGTTGCGCAAGCTGTTTTATCGGGATGCTGCGCCTGTCGCGTGAAGCGTTTGCCGCGCGGGTTGAAGCACTTGGCTTGCTCGCTCGCTCGCTTTAAGCGCCTGCTTAGCCGCCCTCGTTCTGCCGCTGGTCCGCCGCGGGTATCAAGTGGTCAATTTCCTGCTGCATCACCTGAACCAGATCGCTGTAGAGCCGAACCTTGTCAGTCACATCACGCAGGCGTTCGGCGATGCGTGTCGAAATTGCGAGCAACAGCTTGGCGGCGGTACGCGGCTCCTGCTCAGTCAGCTGTTCAAGCGTAGTTCGCGTCAGCGTGGCGCACAGCAAATTCGTGCTGGCGACGCATGACGCCAGGCGCGCACCGCCGTCGAGCAGGCTCATCTCGCCGAGCAGGCTGCCTGCGCCGATCACATTGACGATGCGCGGATCCCGGCGGCTGACGGTCAGGCTTTTGACCGTGACTTCGCCGTCGAGCACCAAAAACATCACCCCGGTGTCATGCTTGTCGCCCTCGGTGATAAACGTGGTGCCGATGGAAATTTTGCGCGGCTTCATGAAACTCACAATGATGCGGGCTTCTTCAAGCGTCAGCTGCATCAGTGCGGTTGGCGCAATCAGCATGCTTGCCGCTAGCTCCGCAGAACTGGAGCCCTGAGTTGCACGCATGCGAGCCTCGGCTGACTTTTTGTCGGGCTGCGGCTTACTCTTGCTTCGCAAGGATTCAAACATGCTTCCCCCGTCTGGTTATGGTGCGCCGAGTGCGCGATATGGTTTGCAGTTTAGTGGCTTGCGTACCGTTTTTTTTGTGAATTATTTCCGCCTGGATTCGGGTTTTCGGTGTTGCATCTAAACTAGGCGGGCCCAAGGAGCGTTGCAGCGAAACCCGATTTCGCCAGGCTTGGGCAACAGCGGCCCCGCGTGTGGGGCGCTCCCGCAACGACGCTCACCTTGACCCAAGGTGAGTCCATGTCTGCATCGCAAGCGCCGTCCATTTACCCCGCTTTAGACAACAGCCAGCGTCACGTCAGCCCAATGAGCCCAATGAGCCCCATGAAGCTGGCCGGCCTGGAGCCGGTTCTTGTTGGCGGCGACCCGTCTCAAGCCGATACCGACAGCGCACAGCCCGCACGCGCCTCCTTCGTCAACATCGGCGAGCGCACCAACGT
>JANOOO010000029.1:0-7962 GCA_031421375.1 Polaromonas sp. | reverse complement strand
GGCTGCGGCTCGTCGCGCGAACATGCGCCGTGGGCGCTTGATCAATATGGTTTTCGCGCCGTGATCGCGCCGAGTTACGCCGACATCTTCTTCAACAACAGCTTCAAAAATGGCCTGCTGCCGATCGTGCTGCCCGAAGCGAAAATCGCGCAACTCTTCGATGAGGTCGCGGCCTTTCCCGGCTATGCGCTGACCATCGACCTTGAACGCCAGTGCGTCGTCAAGGCGCAGGGCGAAGAGTTGCCGTTCGACGTGCAGCCCTTTCGCAAATATTGCCTGCTCAACGGCTTCGACGACATCGGCCTGACGCTGCGCCACGCCGACAAAATCAAGGCATTCGAGGCGGAGCGGCTGGTGCGCAAGCCGTGGCTGAATCACACGCTGGCACGCTGATCGGGCTGTCATTCATCAATCAAATCACGCTCCGGCCCAATACAGACGGGCGCAACCAGCTATAGAAACAATAGTAACTATGAAAATTGCAATTCTTCCAGGCGACGGTATCGGCACTGAAATCGTCGCTGAGGCGGTCAAGGTTTTGAAGGCGCTGGACTTGTCCTTTGAAATGGAAACCGCGCTCGTCGGCGGGGCCGCGTTTGAGGCGCACGGCCACCCGCTGCCCGACGCCACCCTGGCCCTCGCCAAAGCCTCGGACGCGATTCTTTTCGGCGCGGTCGGCGACTGGAAATACGACCAGCTCGACCGCCCGCTACGGCCCGAGCAGGCGATCCTGGGTCTGCGCAAAAACCTCGGGCTGTTTGCCAATTTCCGCCCGGCCATCTGCTATCCCCAATTGGTCGATGCGTCCAGCCTCAAGCGCGAGCTGGTGTCGGGGCTCGACATCCTCATCATTCGCGAATTGACCGGCGACATCTACTTCGGCCAGCCGCGTGGCCGCCGCGTCTCGCCCGACGGTCACTTCCCCGGCAGCGAGGAAGCCTTCGACACGATGCGTTATTCGCGGCCCGAAATCGAACGCATCGCGCATGTTGCGTTTCAGGCCGCGCGCAAACGCAGCAAGCGCGTGACCAGCGTTGATAAGGCCAACGTGCTGGAGACCTTCCAGTTCTGGAAAGACGTGGTCACTGAAGTCGGCCTTCAATACCCCGATGTCGCGCTCGACCACATGTATGTGGACAACGCAGCGATGCAGCTCGTCAAGGCTCCGAAAAAGTTCTACGTGGTGGTCACCGGCAATATGTTTGGCGACATTCTGAGCGACGCGGCCGCCATGCTGACCGGCAGCATCGGCATGCTTCCGTCTGCCAGCCTGAACGCGAGAAACCAGGGCTTGTACGAACCCAGCCACGGCAGCGCGCCTGACATTGCCGGTCAGGGCGTGGCCAACCCGCTGGCGACGATTTTGAGCGCCGCGATGATGCTGCGCTTTTCGCTCAATCAGCCCGAGGCGGCAGCGCGCATTGAAAAAGCTGTTGATGCCGTCCTGACGCAGGGCCTGCGCACACCCGACATTTACAGCGAAGGAACGACCCGTGTCGGCACAGTCCAGATGGGTGACGCGGTGGTGCAGGCGTTGCGCTGATTCGACTGGCTTTTGCTACCGTTTTTTACACGGTGCGTTGTGGGAATCAGCCTACAGCCATGACTACAATTAGCGCCATGCCCCGCTATCCCGCCCGATCCGTCCTCATTTCGTCGCCGCTTGTCGGGTATGTCGTTGGCCCGGTACAAGTGCAGACCATTCACACGACAGGCACCAAGGGCTAACGGCCCGGCATCGTCGTGCCCCACCGGCTCGATGAGCCGGGCCAAAAAGCCATACGCAACTTTTTGAAGGGCAAGCTCATGAAACTCACAGGCAATCTCATCGGACTCGTCGGCTGGCGCGGCATGGTCGGCTCGGTGCTGATTGAGCGCATGCAGGCCGAAGGCGATTTCGACCTGATGGAGCCGGTGTTTTTCTCGACCTCCAACGCCGGCGGCAAGGCCCCCGCGCAGGCAAAAAACGAGACCGTCCTCAAAGATGCTTTCGACATAGCCGCATTGCGCAAGTGCGACGTGATCGTGACGGCTCAGGGCGGCGACTACACCGCCGAGGTCTATCCCAAGCTGCGTCAGGCTGGCTGGAATGGCCACTGGATCGATGCCGCCTCGACGCTGCGCATGAACGACGACGCAGTCATCATCCTCGACCCCGTGAACCGGCCCGTGATCGACCGGGCATTGGCACAAGGCGGCAAAAACTGGATAGGCGGCAACTGCACCGTGAGCTGCATGTTGATGGGGGTCGGGGCGCTGTACAAGGCCGGTCTGGTCGAGTGGATGACCAGCATGACCTACCAGGCGGCATCGGGCGGCGGTGCCCAACACATGCGCGAGCTGTTGACGCAGTACGGCGCACTGCACGCTGAAGTTAAAGCGCTGCTCGACGATCCGAAATCCGCGATTCTGGAGATCGACCGGCGCGTGCTGGCGCGCCAGCACGCCCTCACCGCCGATGAGACAGCTAACTTCGGCGTGCCGCTCGGTGGCAGTTTGATTCCGTGGATCGACAAGGATTTAGGGATGGGCCGACACCCCGATGAATCCGGCTGGGGCACCAGCAAGGAAGAGTGGAAAGCCGGCGCCGAGACCAACAAAATTCTCGGCCAGGGCGCAGGCTTCTGCACGCCCGCCACGCCTGTCGATGGTTTTTGTGTGCGTGTAGGTGCCATGCGCTGCCATAGCCAGGCGCTCACCTTCAAACTCAAGAAAAACGTGCCGTTGGCCGACATTGAAGCCCTCATTGCCGCTGACAACAACTGGGCGAAAGTGGTACCCAATACGCGTGAAGACTCGATGCGCAATCTCACACCCGTGGCAGTCACCGGCACCATGAACATCCCGGTAGGCCGGCTGCGCAAACTGGCGATGGGGCCGGACTATCTGGGTGCGTTCACAGTTGGTGACCAGCTACTTTGGGGGGCTGCCGAGCCGCTGCGCCGCATGCTGCGAATTTTGCTGCAGGGTTGAACGAATGGGTTGCCACCAGAATGTCAGCCGCTTTCGTACCGATTTGCAACATGCCAGCGGGGCTCCAAGCAAAACCGTTTGCGTAAGCATTTGTGTTTTTGCGTTGGATTAAAACTACGATTGAAACCGCGAAACGGCCCTTGCAATGCTTCGCAAATATTAACCAATGCCTTGGCTTGTCAGCGTAATGCCTTGATGTTAAGGTTCTTTTTCGACTATTCGGACTGAGGTTTTCTGTGAGCCCAATCAAATCAATGTTACAAATAATCCCGGAAATTTGCGTGAAGGCGACGCCAGCTTTCGCCCCAAAAAGAGTTCGTTGGCCCTTGGGCGCAGTTGCTGGCGCGGTAGCCCTGGCTGGCTCGCTGGTTTGCCTGCCCGCCCATGCGCTGTCACTGGGCCGCATCACCGTTCAGTCGTCGCTGGGTGAGCCCCTAAGGGCTGAAATTGAAATCTCCGATATCAGCCCTCAAGAAGCCTCCACGCTGAACGCCCGTCTGGGTACTGCCGAGGCCTTCAAGGCGGCCGGGCTGGAGTTCTCTCAAGTATTGAACGGGGTTGAAATTAATCTTCAGCGCCGCCCCGACGGTCGCTCATTTTTGCGCCTGCGCGGCAATCGGCCCATTGCCGAGCCCTTCCTCGATCTGCTGATTCAAACCAACACAGCCAACGGCAGCTTGAGCCGCGACTACGCGGTATTGCTGGATCCGCCATCGACCAAGCCCAACACCGTGGCGGCGGCCCCCACCGCGCCAGCCGCAGTCGCCGGGCCTCCAACGCCCGCGTTCCGGGCCGCCACCGAAATGTCTCGCCCAGTCCCCGCTGCGGCAGGCAATGCGCCCTCAGCAGCCGCAGCACGCGCAGAGTCCCCGGCCCGGCCCGTTGCCCCGCCCACAGCCAAAAACACGCCCGCATCTCTAGCCACTTCAGGCGACCGTCAAGTCACCGTCAAGCCAGGCGACACTGCGGGCAAGCTCGCCGCGCAAAGCAAGCCTGAGGGCATCTCGCTCGACCAGATGCTGCTCGCCATGCAGCGCCGCAACCCCAACGCCTTCATCGGCGGCAACGTCAACCGCATCAAGGCCGGAGCCGTCGTCAATCTGCCAGACGCCGAGGCCGCCAGGCTGGCCAACCCTACTGAAGCCAGCCAAATTATTGTTGCGCAGAGCAAAGACTTCAACGCGTTCCGCCAGAATCTCGCTAGGAGCGTTCCGACCGCACAAGTTGCCGGTGCTGACCGCGCCGCTGGCGGCAGCGTGACGGCCCGGGTTGATGACCGCGCCTCGGCCAGCGCTGCGCCAGACAAGCTCACCCTGTCCAAAGGTGCGGTTCAAGGCAAAGCGGGCACGACCCCCGAGGACAGCATCGCCCGCAGCCGCCAGACAAGCGAAGCGTCCGCGCGCGTGGCGGAGCTGTCCAAAAACATCAGCGACCTCAACAAACTCGGTGCAGGCCCAGCCACAGGCGCGGGGGGCGGCACCACTGCGGCACCCGCACCGGGCGTCACGCTACCTGTTCCATCCGGCGCCTTGACGCCGGTCAAGCCCCCGGTTGCGGTCAGCAACACGCCAGCGGCGACTGCCAGCGCCTCAGTCACGCCCACGCCCGCACCGGTAGCAACAACTGCCGCCACACCACCAGTGGCCGCTGCGCCTTCTACGCCCCCTACGCCCTCAGCTGCGGTCCCTGCGGCAGCAACTACTGCGGTGTCAACCGCTGCTGGCAGCACGGCCGCTGGCGGTCAACCTGCCAGCGCGGCTGCATCTGGCGCAGTTGCCGCTGCGCCAACGGCTGCCGCAGCCAGTGCGCCGACTGCTGCGGCCAAGCCGACTGCGGCGCCAGCACCCGCGCCAAACGAAGGCTTTCTGGCCAGCCTGCTCGACAACCCGCTGATTCGTCCGCTGGGTGTCGGCCTGTTGGTGCTGCTTGCCGGGTTCGGCATTTACCGCTACCGCCGCCAGCACCAGAACGTCTCGGTGGACAGCTCTTTCCTTGAAAGCCGGTTGCAACCCGATTCATTTTTCGGTGCCAGTGGAGGCCAGCGGATTGACACCAGCGAAGGCGGCGGAACCGGTTCATCAATGGTTTACTCGCCCAGCCAGCTTGATGCAGCAGGCGATGTCGATCCGGTTGCCGAGGCCGATGTCTATCTGGCCTACGGCCGCGACTTGCAGGCCGAAGAGATCCTCAAGGAAGCCTTGCGAACCACACCCGGCCGGGCAGCCATCTACGCCAAATTGTGCGAGATTTATGCCAAACGGCGCGACGTTAAATCCTTCAACGCCATTGCCGCCAAAGCCCACGCAATCACCGAAGGCACCGGTGCTGAATGGGGGCTGATCGGCGGCATGGGGCGTGAGCTTGACGCGGCCAATCCGCTCTACAACGACTCTGCACCGGTCGCCGGGCTAGCAGCGACGCCGACTGCGACGTCTCACGCTGCGTCGCTCGCAACAGCAGCAGTAGCGACCATCGCGCCCAAAAGCGTCGCTCATGAAATCGATTTCGACCTCGACCTTGCCCTTGACAGTGACCCTGCAAGCAGCAAGCCCACCATCCCCATGCCCTTCGTCAGTTCCTCCCTGCTGACCGAGCCGTCCCCGCTGACGGTGACACCGCCCCCCGAATCGCAGAGCTACGTGGTTTTGCCCGATCTCGACATGGACTTCGGCAGCGTCCCCGGAAAACTCAATACAGGCGCAGCCAGTCCGTCGCCGCACACCAGTTTCGTCAACACCTACACTGCGGCTCCGGTGGCCGACACCGGTAGCCAAGCCTCCCAAGTTGTCACAGCCGCAGGCGGCCCCAACAGTGGCATGCTTGAGTTCGATCTCGACTTGCTCTCTCTCGACCTCGGCGGGCAAAGCGGGCAAGACAGCGCAGCAGGCGATCGCGCAACTGCGGCAGGCAGCTCGTCATCAGACAGCCCGCTCGAAACCAAATTTTCACTGGCTGAAGAATTCCGCTCGCTCGGCGATGCCGAGGGCGCTCGCTCACTGGCGCAGGAGGTCGTCGCTGAAGCGCAGGGGCCGCTCAAAGCCAAGGCGCAGGCTTTCATCAACGCGCTGGCCTGATTCGATCCTGCAAGGCGTCGTTAAAAACGACCCTCGCAGGCATTGCGCGTCTCAAGTCATATCGACCTCTCATCCACTCCAGTCAGGCTGGCGCTCGGCCTGAGCTACAGCGGCAGCGCCTACGAAGGCTGGCAAAGCCAGCTCTCCGGCAAGACCGTTCAAGACCAGCTTGAAAAAGCGTTGGCGAAGTTTGCCAATCAGCCGATACGCACTCTGTGTGCCGGCCGTACTGACGCCGGCGTACACGCGCTGATGCAGGTGGTGCATTTCGACACCCCGCTCAAACGCGAGCTGGCTTCGTGGGTGCGCGGCACCAACGCCTTTTTGCCACGCGACATCGCGCTGCAGTGGGCGCGAGAAGTTCCCGCTGATTTCCATTGCCGGGGCAGCGCCACCAGCCGCCGCTACGCCTATGTTTTGCTTGAATCCCCAGTGCGCCCCAGTGTTGATGCCGGGCGCGTCGGCTGGGTCTATCGGCCGATGGACGCCAACGCGATACGCCAGGCAGCCGCGCATCTGCTTGGCCAGCACGACTTCAGCTCGTTTCGCGCCGCGCAATGCCAAGCCAAAACGCCGGTCAAAACGCTGCACAGCATTGAAGTCACGCAGCGCGGTGCCTACTGGCACTTCGAGTTTGAAGCCAACGCGTTTTTGCACCACATGATTCGCAACATCATGGGCTGCCTGATCGCCGTCGGGCAACAGACGAAGCCGCCCGACTGGTTGCTTGATGTGCTGAAGGCGCGTAACCGGGCTGTTGCCGCCCCGACCTTTTCACCCGACGGTCTGTACTTTTTGGGCCCGCGCTACGACGCCCACTACGGCCTGCCCGAACGTACCGCCGCTTATGATTGGTTGCCCTAATTCCACTTCCAGATCAATCCGATAGGTCGTTGCTTCGCCTTGCCGTGCCAGAGCACTGTCTGCGGCTTCGCGCCTACTCTCGGATCGATCTGGAAATGGAATTTTCCGCTCCGTCATCAATTTCGCCATAAGCCGCAACATGAGCCCGCAAGCGCCCTTCCGAACACGAATCAAAATTTGCGGGCTAACCCGCAAAGAAGACGTTGAAGCGGCTGTCAGCGCCGGGGCTGATGCGGTGGGTTTTGTGCTGTATGAGCGCAGTGCGCGCTTTGTCAGTCTAGAGCGCGCCGCTGAACTGGCCCGCCTGCTACCGCCCTTCGTCACGCCGGTGCTGTTATTCGTCAACGAGTCCGCTATCAAAATCAAAGCTGTTTGCGCCCGTATTCCGGGGGCTTTGCTGCAGTTTCATGGTGATGAGACGCCGGGCGACTGCCTGGCAGCGGGCCGCCCTTTTCTTCGGGCCGCCCGCATCCCACTTGAGGCCGATGGGCATGCCGGGCAACCGCCATTCGATCTCGTAAAATTCGCCGACACCTTCAGCGCCGCCCAGGCCATCTTGCTAGACGCGCACGTCGAGGGCTTCGGCGGCGGCGGGAAAACATTCAATTGGTCACAGCTTCCACCCAACGTCAATGCTCACCTCGTTTTGTCTGGTGGACTCACACCTGCAAACGTGGCCGATGGCATCTTGCAGCTTCGCTCGCGCGCTAAGTCGCTGGCCGTCGATGTGAGTTCGGGCGTTGAAGAAACATCTGCCACCGGCGCAGCCCTCAAGGGCATCAAGAGCTTCGAGAAAATCGGTCAATTCGTCGCCGCCGTGCGTGCGGCCGACGCGCTCCATGCGAGAAACCATGCAACCCTACCAACAACCCGACGCTAGCGGTCATTTCGGCATTTACGGCGGCAGTTTCGTCTCTGAAACGCTGACCCACGCGATCAACGAACTCAAAGCAGCCTACGCACGCTTTCAGCACGACCCGGCCTTCCAGGCCGAGTTTCAATACGAGCTGGCGCACTACGTCGGCCGCCCCTCGCCGATCTACCACGCCGA
>JANOOO010000028.1:0-2859 GCA_031421375.1 Polaromonas sp. | reverse complement strand
ACGGGTATTTCTGGCCAACAAGCAAATTGTGTTGGCGCCCGAGGTCGAAATCATCCATCTCTCCAGGGGTTCGGTGAAGGGACTGAATCCGCTCAAGTCGGAATTCATTCGCGGCTATCACCATGCGCAGTCGAAGCTGGTTTTTGAAAGCAAGTACTTTGGCGCATCCGATGCTTTTCGCTTGCGCTGGCAGACGCTGCTGCTGGCGCTGTTGACACTTGTGCCTCGGGTACTGATACCGCAGCCGCGTTATCTTGCCCGTTTGCTTGGGCGTATTGCGGGCCTGTGTCGCCCCTACCCGAAGGTCAAGTTTTCAGGTAGGCCCGCGCAGGGATGAGCCAATTCAACAATTCGTGGTGCCACTTCAAGTCTGGGCGCTTCTTATAACTCTTCCACCCGCCGCGCCGGGTAACTGTCCCACGCCTGACAGCCCGGGCAATGCCAGAAATGGCGAGTGGCCTCGAAGCCGCAGGCGGCGCAGCGGTAGCGCAGCAGAGGCTTGGTCGCCAGGTCAAGCGAGCGCTGCACCTGCGCCTGCTGTTGCGGCTCTCTAGCTGGTTCGCCGGCGATCCATTTGCTGGCCGCCAGCAGCGAGGGACCGTGCTCGAGATGGCGCATGTACCAATGCCGGGCCTCGGCGGGCGAGTCAAGCAAGGTGACGATGGCTTCAATTACATCAATAGAAGGGGCAATCGCATATTCGGCCTTGAGCCGTTCCAGAGCTTCAGCCTGCTTGCCCGAGCTGCGTGCGATGTTGGCCAACAGCGCTGCGGCGAGGGGAAACGCTTGCGGCGCGTTGCGCTGCAAACCGTGCAGGCATTGCAGGGCGTCGTCCGCGCGGTTTAACTGATGCAGCAGCTTGGCGAGATCAATCGCGGGGCGTGCCGAGTCAGGTGCCAGCGCGGCGGCTTGATTAAGCAGATCGAGCGCCCGCGCGGTGTCTCCACCTGCCGCCTGAGTTGCCGCCTGTTCGCACAGGTGGTGAGACTGGCGGGTGCTGAAGTTGCCCTGGCCCGCACTGCCGAGCCGCTCGGCAATTTCGCTTGCATTCACCCAGTCACTGGAGCGCTCATAGATCGAAAGCAGGGCGAGCCGGGCCTCTTCCTGAAATGCGGTGTCCTCCAGCCTGCGCAAGGCGGTCTCGGCCCTGTCAAGCAAGCCGGCCTTGAGGAAATCAAGGGCCAGCGCGTGCTGAGCCCGGTCGCGCTCGGGCTGGGTCAAGTCGCCGCGCGACAGCAGGTGTTCATGCACACGCACAGCGCGATCGTACTCACCGCGCCGACGAAACAGATTGCCGAGGGCAAAGTGCAGCTCGGAGGTGTCGGGGTCGTTTTGAACGGCTTCGATGAAGGCGTCAATGGCCTGGTCTTGTTGCTCGTTGAGCAGAAAATTCAGGCCCTTGAAATAGGCTTTGGGTGCCTGCCGGTTCTCGATGCGAAGCTGCCGTAAGTCGAGCCGTGACGCCAGCCAGCCCAGCGTGAAAAATATCGGCAGGCCAATCAATGCCCAGGTGAAATCAAAGTCCATGGTGAGTGGACGTGCCGCGCTCGTCCATCAGCGTGGACGCTGCGGCAAACTGGCTGTGACGGCTTTGCCTGCGATTGCGCCACCAGCGCGGCATCATCATCAGCACGCCCAGCGCCAGCCCGCAAGCGAAGGTGGCCAGCACCACCAAAACGAGTGGCGCATTCCACGAGGTGCCAAAAAATAGTCGCACGGAAACCGCTTGCTGGTTATTCAGTGCAAAAGCGAATAGCGTAAAAAAAATGGCTGCTTTGAGCAGCCACATCAGGTATTTCACCGGGTTGTCCCTAAAGTGGACTGGCAATTGTAGCCAGCGCCCAACAAGCCCCAAGCCTGAAGCATGCGGGTTTCAACCCGCTTATTTCACGGCTGGCGCAGCTTGCAGCGAGGCGTCGGTGCTGGCCTCGACCGACTCGCGCAGGGCCTTCCCGGGCTTGAAATGCGGCACCCGTTTTTCAGGGATGGCCACGCTTTCACCTGAGCGCGGGTTGCGCCCGATACGCGGCGAGCGCCGGTTGATCGAGAAACTCCCGAAGCCCCGGATTTCAATACGATGGCCGCGCACCATCGCTTCGCCCATTGCGTCAAGAATGGTCTTGACGGCGTATTCGGCATCGCGGTGGGTCAGCTGGCCGAATCGGGAAGCCAGTTCTTCGACGAGGTCGCTTCGTGTCATTTGGACTGGATTCGGGGGGAGAGAAGAAAAGACGGGACCGGGGACGGGAACGAAGACTAATCAGATGGGGACAGAGCAAGCGGGCAGCTTCGCTGCGTCGCTCGGTCTGTCCCGCAAACTTATTTCGTTTCGTTATTGTCCATCTTGGCGCGCAGCAGCGCACCGAGGTTGGTCAGGCCGGCATTCTCGCGTGACGACTGCTGGCTCAGCGTGGCCATGGCTTCTTGCTGGTCGGCGTTGTCTTTCGCTTTGACCGACAGCTGGATGTTGCGGGTCTTGCGATCCACGTTCACCACGACGGCCGAGACTTCGTCGCCTTCCTTGAGCACGTTGCGAGCGTCTTCAACGCGGTCGCGGCTGATTTCGCTTGCGCGCAGGTAACCGATGACGTCTTCGCCGAGGTCGATCTCGGCGCCCTTGGCATCGACCGTTTTGACTTTACCGGTGACGATGGCACCCTTGTCGTTAATCGCGACGAAGGTGGTGAACGGATCAGAGTCGAGCTGCTTGATGCCAAGCGAGATGCGTTCGCGGTCCACATCGACGGCCAGCACGATGGCTTCGACTTCCTGGCCCTTTTTGTAGTTGCGCACAGCGGCTTCGCCGGGCTCGTTCCAGGACAGGTCAGACAGGTGAACCAGACCGTCGATGCCGGCTGC
>JANOOO010000027.1:0-2388 GCA_031421375.1 Polaromonas sp. | reverse complement strand
TTCGGCGTTGAAAAAGACGGCCGCGGCAACGCCAGGGCCAGCGTCGATTTCATCGGTGGTTATGCGACCAATGTGCCTAAAGTTTTTGTGGCTGGCGACATTCGCCGGGGGCAGAGTTTGGTCGTGTGGGCGATTCGCGAGGGCCGTCAGGCAGCGCGTGCCGTCGATGAGTTTTTAATGGGTTACAGCGACTTGCCACGCTAAAGCCAGCGCGTCGGCCCTCGCAAATCGCCCCTTCGGGTCGGCAAATGAAACGCAAGCTATCGCTTGCGTGCGCGAGGGCCGTCAGGCTGCGCGCGCTGTGGACGAATTTTTAATGGGTTACAGCGATTTGCCACGCTGAAACTGGTCCCGGCCTTCGCAAATCGCCCCGGAGGGTCGGTTGATGAAACGCAAGCTGCCGCTTGCGTGCGCGAGGGTCGGCAAGCTGCGCGAGCGATGGACGAGTTTTTAATGGGTTACAGCGACCTGCCACGCTGAAGCCGCGCCCGGCCCCCGCAAATCGCCCCAAGGGGCGGCTGATGAAACGCAAGCTGCCGCTTGCGTGCGCGAGGGCCGTCAGGCCGCGCGCGCGGTGGACGAGTTTTTGATGGGCTTTAGCGACCTGCCGCGGTAAAGAACGTAATCATTTATGATGCGCAAGCCGGATAAACCCGGCTTTTTCTTTTTTATGGCCTCATCTTCTTCCGAATCCCTTGTTGAACTGCGAAACCTGACCTTTGGATACGGGGAACGCGTCATTCTGGACGACATCTCGCTGTCGGTGCCCAGAGGCAAGGTCACGGCGCTGATGGGGGCTTCGGGCGGTGGAAAAACAACCATTTTGCGGCTGATCGGCGGCCAGAGCCGGGCCCAGTCCGGTCAACTGCTGTTTGACGGCCAGGACGTCACGCCCATGAACCAGCCGCAGATTTACGCAGCGCGGCGCCGCATGGGCATGCTGTTCCAGTTCGGCGCGCTGTTTGCCGACCTGAGCGTGTTTGAGAACGTCGCCTTTCCGCTGCGCGAACATACCGACTTGCCTGAGGCCCTGATTCGCGACATTGGTCACATGAAGCTCAATGCCGTGGGCCTGCGCGGTGCGCGCGACCTGATGCCCAGCGAGGTGTCCGGCGGCATGGCGCGGCGCATTGCGCTGGCGCGCGCGATTGCCCTGGACCCCGAACTGGTGATGTACGACGAGCCCTTTTCCGGGCTCGATCCGATTTCGCTGGGCACGGCGGCACGGCTGATCCGGCAGCTCAATGACAGCATGGGGCTGACCAGTATTTTTGTCTCGCACGAGCTGGAGCAGACGTTTGCCATTGCCGACCATGTGATCATTCTGGCCAACGGCAAAGTGGCCGCCGAAGGCACGCCCGATGAGGTGCGCCAAAGCACCGACCCGCTGGTCTACCAGTACGTGAATGCCCTGCCGGACGGCCCGGTCCGTTTCCACTATCCCGGCGTGAGCGTCGAGGACGACTTTGGCCCTGCGCTCACATCGGGGCCCAAGCCGCCGGGAGTTTCATCATGAGTTGGTACAAGCCCTCGGACGTCGGGTTCGCCACGCGCAGCTGGCTGGCCAATCTGGGTAAAGCGGCCCGGCTGTTTTTTCAGTTGCTGGCAACGGCAGGTGTCAGCTTCAGGCGCTTTGGCCTGGTGCGTGACCAGATCCATTTTCTGGGCAATTATTCGCTGGTCATCATTGCGGTGTCCGGCCTGTTTGTCGGCTTTGTTTTTGGCCTGCAGGGCTACTACACGCTGCAGCGCTTCGGTTCGTCCGATTCGCTGGGCTTGCTGGTCACGCTGACGCTGGTGCGCGAACTCGGGCCGGTGGTCACGGCGCTGCTGTTCGCCGGCCGCGCCGGCACCTCGCTGACGGCCGAGATCGGCCTCATGAAGGCCGGTGAGCAGATTAGCGTCATGGAAATGATGGCGGTTGACCCGGTCAAGCGCATTCTGGCGCCCCGTTTTTGGGCCGGCGTGATCACCATGCCACTGCTGGCCGCCGTGTTCAGTGCCATGGGCATTATTGGCGGCTGGGTCGTGGGCGTGGTGATGATCGGCGTGGATGCCGGTTCTTTCTGGAGCCAGATCCAGGGCGGTGTCGATGTCTGGAAGGACGTCGGCAACGGCATTGTCAAGAGCATCGTGTTCGGCTTTACCGTGACTTTTATTGCGCTGCTGCAGGGTTTTGAGGCACAAGCCACGCCGGAAGGGGTGGCCAGCGCCACCACCCGCACGGTGGTCGTGGCCTCTCTGGCGGTTCTGGGTCTGGATTTCATCCTGACCGCGATGATGTTTACTACTTAAGGAGAGTGTGGTGCAACGCTCAAAGAATGATGTGTGGGTCGGTTTGTTTGTCCTGGTGGGGGCCGTGGCCATCCTGTTTCTGGCGCTGCAGGC
>JANOOO010000026.1:0-3458 GCA_031421375.1 Polaromonas sp. | reverse complement strand
TTTCGGTTTGGGGCTGGTTGGCGAGCAGCTGATTCGCATGATCTGGGGCGCGTCGCCGTTGCAATCTTCGATTCCTTCGGTGTTCCGGGGTCAGATCATTGTTGGCGATTTTCTCTACTCAAAATACCGCTTGCTGATGCTGGCGGTCGTGGTCGTGATGCTGACCGCGATCTGGCTGCTGCTAAACAAAACATCGTTCGGCCGCGTGGTGCGCGCTGGCGTGCAGCGGCCCGATATGGTTGCCGTGCTCGGCATCCGGCTGCAGCCCTACATGACCAGCATCGTGGTGCTGGGTGTGGGTCTGGCGGCGCTGGCAGGCGTGCTGTTTGCACCGATCTCGGGCGTGCATCCGGCGATGGGAACCGAGATCATGACCGCCGCCTTCGTCGTCGAGGTGATTGGCGGGTACGGCAGCTTCTGGGTCGTGGTGTTGGCCGCCGTGCTGGTCGGCGTGGTGCGCGGCATCACGATTCATTTTTACGCGGCTGCCGGTGAGGCGTCGATGTATGTGCTGATGCTGGCGGTGTTGCTGTTCCGGCCGCGCGGGCTGCTCGGCGAGCGCATCGAGAGGTTCGAGTGATGGGCAACATGTTGACCGGCGAAAAATACCGGCCTTTGTGGATAGCTGCGCTGGCGTTGGTTGCGCTGCCGTTTGCACTGCAGGCCGTTGGCCTGACGCTGACCTCGACCACCGACGTCGTGATTTTTGCCATTGCGGCGATGGGGCTTAACCTGCTGGTGGGTTACACCGGCCTCACCTCCTTTGGCCACGGTGCCTGGTTCGGCCTCGGCTCATATGCGGCGGCACTGTCGCAAAAATACTGGTTCACCGGCCAGATCATTTTGCCGCTGCTGTTTTCGCTGGCCTTCGTCGCGGCGCTGGCGGCGCTTGTCGGCTTTTTGATCCTGCGCCGGCGCGGCGTTTATTTCTCTTTGCTGACGCTGGCCTTGTCGGCGCTGACCTTCGCCATCGCGTTTCGCTGGACCGCGTTTACCGGCGGCGAGTCGGGTCTGGGCGGCATCGTGCGGCCGGCGGTCGGCCCGCTCAACCTCGAGAACCCTGCGGTCTATCTGGCGCTGGTGAGCCTCATTGGTTTTGCCGTGCTTTACGTGCTGCTGCGCGTCACGCGCTCGCCCTTCGGCCACGTCATCGTCGCCATTCGCGAGAACGAGCAGCGCGCCCTGTTCCAGGGCTACGACACGCAAAAATACAAGCTGGGGGTGTTCGTGTTGTCGGCCACTGTCACCGGCCTGGCCGGCGCGCTTCTGGTGTTTCACCACCGCATTGCCTCGGCTGAACCGACTTCGGTGGCTTTTTCGGGCGAGCTGCTGGCGATTGTGGTGATTGGCGGCATGCGCAGCTTTCTCGGCCCGGCGCTGGGTGCGCTGTTCTATATTCTGGCGCGCGAGCTGCTGTCTATCTATACCGAAAACTGGCTGTTCTGGTTCGGTCTGGCCTTTGTCGGCTTCATTATTTTTTCGCCGACTGGTCTGGTCGGCATGTGGGCGCAATTGCAGCGCCGCTGGCGGCCCGTTATTGAAGACATTGCGGCGATGAGCAAGCGCCGGATTTACGAAGGACTGCCGTTGCCGACGTTTTTGCGGCCTGCGTCACTTTCCGGCACGGTGCTCGAAGTCAGGGCGGTTGACAAGCGCTTCGGCGGTATTCAGGCCGTCAAGAGTGCCGGCCTGACTTTGCGCGCCGGCGAGATCCACGCGCTGATTGGCCCCAATGGCGCGGGTAAAACCACAACCTTCAATCTGATCTCGGGCCTGTTCCGGCCTGACGCAGGCTCGGTTCGCCTTAACGGCCAGGAAATCCACCACCTGGCACCGCATCACATTTGCAGGCAAGGCTTGGCGCGCTCATTTCAGATCACGAATCTGTTTCGAGGCTTGAGCATCTACGAAAACCTGCGGCTGTCGCTGCAGGCGCAGCATGCCGGCAGCTTCAATGCCTGGCGCGACATCGACAGCTACCCGCAAGTCCATGCCGAGACGACCGAGTTGATGAAGTTTCTGGGCCTTGAAGGCATGGAGACGATTGAAGGTGGCGAGCTGTCGTATGGCGGTCAGCGGCTGGTCGATCTCGGCATTGCACTGGGCTCAAAACCGCATGTCCTGCTGCTCGACGAGCCGCTGGCCGGCCTCGCCGCAGCCGAACGCGAACGCGTCTCGCATCTGGTCAAGACAATCGCCAGCAATATCCCCGTGCTGATCGTCGAGCACGACATCGACCGCGTGCTCGGCTTTTCGCAGCGCGTCACGGTGATGAACGAGGGCAGCGTGCTGATGGCCGGCACGCCCGAAGAAGCGCGCGCCGATAGCCGCGTGCAGGAGGTGTACACCGGCTCGGGCACGCCGCCTGTGACCGGGCGCTTGGCGGGCGCAGCAACCGAACGCCCGCAGCTCTTGCGCTTTGCCGGCGTCAATGCTTTTTACGGCAAGAGCCACATCCTCAACGACGCAGCCCTTGACGTGCGTGAAGGCGAAATCGTCGCGCTGCTCGGGCGCAATGGCGCAGGCAAATCAACACTGCTCAAGGCGCTGACCGGGCTGCTCGCGCCAGCCTCGGGTCAGATTGAATTTGCCGGGCGCGATATTGCCGGCATGGCGGCACCCGATATTGCACGGCTAGGGATTGGTTATGTGCCGCAGGGGCGCGGCCTGTTTGCCGGCATGACGGTGGCCGACAACCTGGCGCTGGGGCGACTGGCGCGTGCCACCGACGGCAGCAACGGTGTGGTCTGGAGTGAAGAGAAAATTTTGCAGGTCTTCCCGCGCCTCAAAGACCGCATGCAAACCCCGGCTGACTTTTTGTCGGGCGGCGAGCAGCAGATGGTGGCCGTGGCGCGCGCGCTGTCGGGCAACGTGCGGCTGCTGCTGCTTGATGAACCGTTTGAAGGTCTGGCCCCCGCAGTGGTGCAGGAGCTGTTCACGCTGTTCGACCAGTTGCGCAGCCAGGTTTCGATTTTGATCGTCGAGCACAACCTGGACCTGGTGCTGGCGCTGGCCGACCGGGTGTTTGCGCTGGAGCGCGGGGCCGTGTTTCATGCCGGGCCGGCCGAGCCGCTGTTGACCGACCTGGCTTATCGGAAGAAGATTTTGTGGCTGTGAATCCGTCGCGATTTTGCTTATCCCCGTTGGCCCGCAACAAGCACCTCTTGTTCCCTCTCCCGCTGGCGGGAGAGGGCTAGGGTGAGGGTGATCGCAGCGGAAACAAGCGCTTGAAATCGAAACCGGGGAGCCCTCACCCCAGCCCTCTCCCGGAGGGCGAGGGAGCAAGACCAGAAATTCGGCCAGTAAATTTGTGAAAAGGACACCATGAACACCTCAATGACCCAGCAACGCGTCGTCGTCACCGCTGGCGCGCAAGGCATCGGCCTGGCCATCACCGGCGCGTTTGTAGCGGCCGGTGCGCAGGTTCACATCTGCGACATCAACGACGAGTTTCTCGC
>JANOOO010000025.1:0-9215 GCA_031421375.1 Polaromonas sp. | reverse complement strand
CGCTTTTTAATCATGCCCATGGCTTCCCGCTGTTTTTCAATGCGATCAGCCTTGCGCTTGTCCATCTTGTCCATTTCTCTCTTCTTGGTGTAGCCCGTCTGGTCGGCCCAGGTCCACCAGACCACGGCCAGCGCAAACGGTGCCAACACCAGCCACCAGCTCCACGCGGCGACAGGGCCGACCTCCAGGGCTTTCATGGTCAGCATGGCGATTCCCAATAGCAATAAATACATGGCTGACTCCTGCAAAATGCGGCTCGGGCTATCCTCAACACTCAACCTTGCGCGTCAACCTGGAACCCCAGGATGACGTTAAGGCACTGTACCCGACCATTTAATTTCTTAAAAACAGGAAACTCATGAAGCACGTTTTTTCCGCTTTTTCCCTGGTTGCTGCCGCCCTTACTCTCGCCACGCCGGCACTGGCAGATATGCAACTGGCCACGACCAAAAATTGCATGGCCTGTCACGCAGTCGATAAAAAGCTGGTTGGCCCGTCATACAAAGACGTGGCGGCCAAGTACGCAGGTCAAAAAGACGCGACCGACAAGCTGGCCGAAAAGGTGATCAAGGGCAGTACGGGCGTGTGGGGCCCGGTGCCCATGCCCGCCAATGCGCAGATCACTCCCGATGAATCCAAAAAGCTGATCGCCTGGATCCTGACGCAAAAATAAGCGAGTCATACTCCCGGCGGCCAGAACTGAATCAGGTCAGCAGCCCAAAAAAAAGCCCGTCATTGACGGGCTTTTTTTGTTAAGTGGAGCGATTGATCGTTTGCCGGTCACTGTTTTTCAGACAGCTGATCGAGGATGCCGGGGTTCTGTGGCCACCTCACATCGCTTCGCGATATGAGTGTCCCCTTCACCCCGCCGCCGCTTCGCTGCTGCGGCTTGCGCCGCCCTCGATCACTGTCTTTCAGACAGCTGATCGAGGATGCCGGGGTTCTCCAGCGTCGAGGTGTCTTGCGTGATCGCCTCGCCCTTGGCGATATTGCGCAGCAACCTCCGCATGATCTTGCCGCTGCGGGTCTTGGGCAGGTTGTCGCCGAAGCGGATTTCTTTGGGTTTGGCAATCGGGCCAATCTCTTTGCCGACCCAGTCGCGCAGCTCTTTGGCGATGGCCTTGGCTTCGTCGCCCACCGGTCGGGAACGCTTGAGCACGACGAAAGCGACAATCGCCTCGCCGGTCAAATCATCAGGCCGGCCTACCACCGCAGCTTCAGCCACCAGCGCCGAATGCGCGACCAGCGCCGACTCGATTTCCATCGTGCCCATGCGGTGCCCTGACACGTTGAGCACGTCGTCAATGCGGCCGGTGATGCGGTAATAACCGTTGTCCACGCCGCCCATCGCGGCGTTCCCGCTACTGCGCACCGCACCGTCGCCAGCGAGGTAATACGTGCCACCCATCTCTGGCGGAAAGTAGCTTTTCTTGAAGCGCTCAGGGTCGTTCCAGATGGTGCGGATCATCGACGGCCACGGGCGCTTGATCACCAGCATGCCGCCCGAACCGTTGGGCACATCAGCGCCGACTTCATCGACGATGGCTGTCATGATGCCGGGCAGCGGCAGCGTGCAGCTGCCCGGCACCAGCGGCGTGGCGCCAGGCAGCGGCGTGATCACGTGGCCACCCGTTTCGGTCTGCCAAAAGGTATCGACAATCGGGCAACGCTCGCCGCCGATGTGCTTGTAGTACCACATCCAGGCTTCGGGGTTGATCGGCTCACCGACCGTGCCCAGGATGCGCAGGCTGCTCAGGTCAGAGCGCGCCGGGTGGATTTTCTCGTCGCCTTCAGCGGCCTTGATAAGTGATCGGATCGCCGTCGGTGCGGTGTAGAAAATCGACACCTTGTGCCGCTCGATCATTTGCCAGAAGCGCCCACCGTTCGGGTAGGTCGGGATGCCCTCGAAAATAACCTGCGTCGCGCCGGCCGCGAGCGGCCCGTAGGCGACGTAGCTGTGGCCGGTGATCCAGCCGATGTCGGCGGTACACCAGAACACGTCGGACGGCTGCAAGTCAAACGTCCAGTCCATCGTCAGCTTGGCCCACAGCAGGTAGCCACCCGTCGAGTGCTGCACGCCCTTGGGTTTGCCGGTTGAGCCCGAGGTGTAGAGGATGAACAGCGGGTGTTCAGCGCTGACGAATTCAGGCGCGCATTCGGGCGCGGCTTTCGCTGCGATTTCGTGCATCAAACTGTCGCGCCCGGCAACCATGTTGCACGCTGTGGGGGTGCGCTGATAGACCACAACGTTTTTGATCGACTCACAGCCGCCCAGCGCAATGCCTTCATCAACGATGGCTTTGAGCGGGAGCTCTTTGCCGCCGCGCATCTGAAAATTGGCCGTGATAACCGCGACCGCGCCCGCGTCCTGAATGCGCTCTTGCAGGCTCTTGGCCGAGAAGCCGCCGAACACCACCGAATGCGTTGCGCCGATGCGCGCACACGCCTGCATGGCGATCACGCCTTCGACCGTCATCGGCATGTAGATGACGACACGGTCGCCTTTTCTGATTCCGAGGTCTTTCAGCGCACTGGCGAATTGGCTGACGCGCGCGTGCAGCTCTTTGTAGGTGACGTTGCTGACCTGGCCGTCGTCGCTTTCAAAAATGATTGCTTTTTTATTCTCGACCGGCGTGCCCAGGTGGCGGTCCAGGCAGTTGTACGAGGCGTTGATTTCACCGTCTGCGAACCACTGATAAAACGGCGCGTTCGATTCGTCGAGCACCTGGGTGAAAGGTTTTTTCCAGCTCAGGTTTTCGCGCGCGAGGCGCGCCCAAAAGCCTTCAAAGTCACGCTCGGCCTCGGCGCACAGGGCGTTGTAGGCATCCATGCCCGAAATGCGCGCCGCCTTGACGGTAGCCGCCGCTGGTGGAAAAACCCGGTTTTCAACCAGAACGGACTCAATATTGGAACTTGGCGAACTCATTTTGCGTGTCTCCTGTTTGTCGTTAAAGCCGTGGTAATGTCCCGCGTGGCACTTACTTGTCACTGACTCGCCAGACAAGCGCCGACACCGGCCTGCCTACAATTTACATCCGGCGCCGCTTGCAAGTGCAACGCGCGGCCAATTCTTACACCCTGCAGATCGCCCGCCCATGTCAGACCTTCCACCGAAAAAAATCTCCCCGTTACGGCCCCTTCCCAATCTGATTTTTTCCAGCCGCTGGCTGCAACTGCCTCTGTATCTCGGCCTGATTGCGGCCCAGTTCGTGTACGTGTTTCACTTTCTGAAAGAACTCTGGCATTTGATTGAAGCCACATTCGGCAGCCAGACTGCGCTGCAGGCTTTGATCACCGGCATTGGCTACAAAACGGCCGCGCCCATCACGACGCTTAATGAGACCGTCATCATGCTGGTGGTGTTGGCGCTGATCGACGTGGTGATGATCTCCAACCTGCTGATTATGGTGATCGTCGGCGGCTACGAAACCTTTGTGAGCCGCATGAACCTCGAAGGCCACCGCGACCAGCCCGAGTGGCTGAGTCACGTCAACGCGTCGGTGCTCAAGGTCAAGCTGGCGACCGCCATCATCGGCATCAGCTCGATTCATTTGCTTAAAACCTTTATCAACGCCGACAACTACACCGACCGCGTGCTGATCGCGCAGACGGTGATTCACATCACTTTCCTGCTGTCGGCGATCGCGATTGCCTACACCGATAAATTGATGTCGGGCATTGCGGCGCAAAAGCATTGAGCCAGCTGCGGTCTGCGGACCGAATCCACGATAGTTTCGGCCTGTAAGCCAACCGGTACGGGCGCAAGAAGCTACTATTTCTATAGCGACTCAATCGCCCGCCAGCGTCAGCCCGGCGGCCGACCCACCATGTTCCCCGGCACCACCCACCGGTCAAACTGCTCGCCCGTCACATGGCCCGAGGCGACTGCGGCCTCGCGCAGCGTGCTGCCCTCCCTGTGCGCCTTTTTGGCGATAAAGGCCGCCTTGTCGTAGCCGATGTGCGGGTTCAGTGCAGTTACCAGCATCAGCGATGCCGTAACCAGCTCGGCGATACGGTCCCGATTCGGCTCGATACCGACGGCGCAGTGATCGTTGAAGCTCAGCATGCCGTCGGCCAGCAGGCGCACGCTCTGCAAAAAGTTGTGCGCAATCATGGGCCGGAAGACATTGAGCTCGAAGTTGCCGGAGGCTCCGCCGAAGTTGATCGCCACGTCGTTGCCGAACACCTGCGCACACAGCATGGTCAGCGCTTCGCTCTGCGTCGGGTTGACCTTGCCCGGCATGATCGATGAGCCCGGCTCGTTCTCGGGGATGCTCAGCTCGCCAATGCCACTGCGCGGGCCGCTTGCCAGCCAGCGAATGTCGTTGGCGATCTTCATCAGGCTGGCAGCGAGCGTTTTGAGCGCGCCGTGCGCATGCACCAGCGCGTCGCATGAGGCCAGTGCCTCAAATTTGTTCGGTGCGGTGACGAAAGGCAGGCCGGTCAAGGTGGCGATTTCCGTCGCCACTTGTTCGGCGTAGCCTGCGGGCGCGTTCAGCCCGGTGCCGACTGCGGTGCCGCCCAGCGCCAGCTCACACAGGTGCGGCAGCGCATCGCGTACATGCCTGGTGCCGTGGTCGAGCTGTGCGACGTAGCCCGAAAACTCTTGCCCCAGCGTCAGCGGCGTGGCATCCTGCAAATGCGTACGACCAATTTTCACGATGGCGTCGAAGTCACGGGACTTGGCTGCCAGCGTGGTGCGCAGCTTGTCGATTGCAGGGAGCAGCTTGCCGGTGATTGCCGCCACCGCGGCCACGTGCATTGCCGTCGGAAACACGTCGTTCGACGACTGGCTGCGGTTCACGTCGTCGTTCGGATGCACGTGCCTGCCCTCGCCGCGCGCGCCGCCGAGCAACTCGCTGGCGCGATTGGCCAGCACCTCGTTGACATTCATGTTGGTCTGCGTGCCTGAGCCGGTCTGCCACACCACCAGCGGAAATTCATCGGGATGCCGCCCCGCGATGACTTCATCGGCAGCGGCGACGATGGCCCCGGTTTTGGCCGCGTCCTGTAAGCCGAGCGCGTGATTGACCCGCGCCGACGAGCGCTTGACCTGCGCCAGGGCAAGGATGACTTCAGCAGGCTGCTTCTCGCCCGAGATATCAAAGTTTTGCAATGAGCGCTGGGTTTGCGCGCCCCACAGCCTGTCGGCAGGCACCGCGATCGGGCCGAAGGTATCGTGTTCGATGCGTGTGTTCATCATTTTCAGCCCCTTGTTGTCCTGTCAAAATAAGTGGGCTCAACCCGAGTAACCGAGCACGACCCGCCGCCACCAGCAAACCGTACCAGAGACTGCGCGCACGGCAATCCGGGCAGGTTTTACCCATTTATTTCGTCCGACCTTCGCCATGACCACCATCATCAAACAAGCCGACCTCGTTGAATCCATCGCCGCCGCGCTGCAGTTCATCAGCTACTACCACCCGGCCGACTACATCGCCCACCTCGCGCGCGCCTACGAGCGCGAGGCCAGCCCGGCTGCCAAAGACGCGATGGCGCAAATCCTGACCAACAGCCGCATGAGCGCGACGGGCCACCGGCCCATCTGCCAGGACACCGGCATCGTCAACGTCTTCGTCAAGGTCGGCATGGACGTGCGATGGATTGGTTTCACCGGCAGCTTCGACGACGCCATTAATGAAGGCGTGCGGCGCGGCTACAAGCACCCCGACAACACGCTGCGCGCGTCCATCGTCGCCGACCCGCACTTCGACCGCAAAAACACCCAGGACAATACCCCCGCCGTGATCGTCACCGAGCTGGTGCCCGGCAACAAGCTCGACATCACCGTTGCCGCCAAAGGCGGCGGCAGCGAAAACAAAAGCAAGCTCGCGATGCTGAACCCGGGCGACTCCATCGTCGATTGGGTGCTGAAAACCGTGCCAACGATGGGCGCAGGCTGGTGCCCGCCCGGCATGCTCGGCATCGGCATTGGCGGCACCGCGGAAAAGGCCGTGCTGCTGGCCAAACAAAGCCTGATGGACGACCTCGACATGTACGAGTTGCAGGCCAAGTCGTCACGCGGCGAAGCCTTGAGCAAGATCGAAGAGATGCGGCTCGAACTGTTCGAGAAGGTCAACGCACTCGGCATCGGCGCGCAGGGCCTGGGTGGGCTGACCACCGTGCTCGACATCAAAATCGCCACCTACCCGACGCACGCGGCCGGCAAGCCGGTGGCGATGATCCCCAATTGCGCAGCCACGCGGCATGCCCATTTCGTGCTCGACGGCAGCGGGCCGGTTTTTCTTGATCCGCCTTCGCTCGACCTGTGGCCGAACGTCAACTGGACGCCCGATTACCAAAAGAGCAAAAAAGTTGATCTGGGCACCCTCACGCCGGCCGAAGTGGCCACCTGGAAACCCGGCCAGACACTGCTGCTAAACGGCAAGATGCTGACCGGCCGCGACGCCGCGCACAAGCGCATGGCGCTTATGCTGGCGCGCGGCGAGGCGCTGCCGGTCGATTTCAAAAACCGCGCAATCTACTACGTCGGCCCGGTCGATCCGGTTGCGGGCGAAGCCGTCGGCCCGGCCGGCCCCACCACCTCAACGCGCATGGACGAATTCACCGAAACCATGCTGGCGCAAACCGGTCTGCTGGTGATGATCGGCAAGTCCGAACGCGGCCCCAGCGCCATTGAGTCGATCAAAAAGCACGGTGCGGCTTACCTGATGGCCGTCGGCGGCGCGGCCTATTTGCTGTCCAAAGCCATCCGGCAGGCCCGCGTCGTCGGCTTTGCCGACTTGGGCATGGAGGCGATCTACGAGTTCGACGTGGTCGATATGCCGGTGACGGTGGCGGTCGATGCAGGCGGCACCAGCGTACACACGACCGGACCGGCCGAATGGAGGCAGAAAATCGCCAGCGGCAGCTTCAAGGGGATTGCCGTCGCGGCGGCTTAACCCCGCTGCTTGATCCGGCTGCGAAGCCATGCTAGTTCGCCGGGCCGACACCTTTTTTGCCCGCAGAGCACAGAATGCGGGCGCAAGCAGCTATAAAACTCGTAGCAGAGCAGTTTTTGCGTTATATTTGCCGCAGGATTTTTCAGACTTTCCCGCGTTGCGCCCCCTCCCCTCTACACAGCCGCAGCGAAGCTTCAACGCCCCATCACTTTCCCATTTTTGAACCGAGGAGATAAACAATGAGCGCAAAAGAAAATGCTGCCGTCAATCAACTGCTGGAACTGCTGGAATCGCGTTACGCCATGCGCGTGCTGTGGGCACTCAAAGACGGGCATCCGCAAACCTTTCGCCTGTTGCAGGACAGCGTCGGCAGCATCACGCCAAACACCCTCAATGTCCGCATCAAGGAAATGCGCGCCGCCGGCCTGATGAGCCATGGCGACAGTGGCTACACGGTCACCGTCCTCGGGGCCGATCTGCTCAAACGCCTAAATGACCTGCAAGCCTTTGCCGGCAAATGGACTACCAGCCAGACCAAGACCGCTGCGGTCAAGAAAAAATAATTTCCGGAACAGGCACGGCCTGCTGCCGGGCGAGCTTTTATGTAAGCCTTCACGCAAGCCCACCCACGCGACCTTCCCGGTCGCTTTTTTTCGCTTCGGCTATTCAATTTCTCGGCAGCAAAAATTTGATTCAAATTGACTGTTCGTCCCCGATTAGCAGGCACAAGCAGCTATCTTTTTAATAGCGACTACGTCTTAGGTGCAAGCCCGCACGACCAGCAAAACTTTTTTGCCTTGATTGCATTCCCCTGACTTGAAAGTGGCATTGCCACCCTCAAGTCAATCGCTTGTCCGATTCACACCCTTTTTCACGCATGCCTGAACACAATCCAAACGAACGAATCGAGCCCCTTTTCGGCGAGCCCTCCCCCGAAGAGCTCGAAGCCGCGCAGGCCGCCAACGAGTTCGACGCCATGGCGCTGTCGCAGGGTCTTGAGGCCGCGCAAGCGGAAGTCGCAGCGCTCAAGGTCAGAAACACCGAACTGTCGGACAACTTTTTACGCGCCAGGGCCGAGGCCGACAACGCCCGCCGCCGCGCCGAAGAAGACATCTCCAAAGCGCGCAAGTTTGCCGTCGAGAGTTTTGCCGAAAGCCTGCTGCCCGTCACCGACAGCCTCGAAGCCGGGCTTGCAGTCGCAGACGCCACGCCGCAGCAGATTCGCGAAGGGGCCGAGGCCACGCTCAAGCAGCTCAAAAGCGCGCTCGAGCGCAATCGGGTGATTGAGATCAATCCGGCGGCTGGCAGCAAATTTGACCCCCACCTGCACCAAGCCATCAGCATGGTGCCGCTTGGCCCCGACGCAAAGCAAGACCCAAACACCGTCGTTGGCGTGCTGCAAAAAGGCTATTCGATTGCCGACCGCATCCTGCGCCCGGCGCTGGTGACAGTAGCTGCACCCACCTAAGCCAGTCACACGCTTAAAAAAACACATGGGCGACCTTGAAGTCACGCAAGTTATCCACACGTTTTGTTCATCAAGGCTGACACCGCTTCCGGCCACGAATCGATCACACATTGATCTCACATTGATCACACGCTAATCACATTTAACGAATCGCAAAACAGGAGTTCATCATGGGAAGAATCATCGGCATCGACCTCGGCACCACCAACAGCTGCGTCTCCATCATGGAGGGCAACACGCCCCGCGTGATTGAAAACTCCGAAGGCGCGCGCACCACGCCGTCCATCGTCGCCTACCAGGAAGACGGCGAAGTGCTGGTTGGCGCGTCTGCCAAACGCCAGGCCGTCACCAACCCGAGAAACACGCTGTACGCCGTCAAGCGCCTGATTGGCCGCAAGTTCAGCGAAAAAGAAGTGCAAAAAGACATCGACCTGATGCCTTACGCCATCGTCGCGGCCGACAACGGCGACGCCTGGGTTGAAGTGCGTGGCAAAAAAATGTCGGCGCAGCAGGTCAGCGCCGATATTTTGCGCAAGATGAAAAAAACCGCCGAAGACTACCTCGGCGAGCCGGTCACTGAAGCCGTCATCACCGTGCCAGCCTACTTCAACGACTCGCAGCGCCAAGCCACCAAAGACGCTGGCCGCATTGCCGGCCTCGACGTGAAACGCATCATCAACGAGCCGACCGCAGCGGCGCTGGCTTTCGGCCTCGACAAGCAGGAAAAGGGCGACCGCAAGATTGCCGTATATGACCTGGGCGGCGGCACCTTCGACATTTCCATCATCGAAATCGCCGACGTTGATGGTGAAAAGCAGTTTGAGGTTTTGTCCACCAACGGCGAC
>JANOOO010000024.1:0-3385 GCA_031421375.1 Polaromonas sp. | reverse complement strand
GCCGCTTGACGTCCGGCTGATGAATCTTGCTTCCGCCGTTTTTGTCGCCGTGTTTTCGGTCATGGTGTTGGCGCTCGGAGCGTCGTGGTTAATGCGCCAGTCGCTCTTCAACATCAAGGCCATCGAAGTGCAGGGCGACGTGCAGCACACCAACGCGGCAACCTTGAGCGCCAACGTTGCGCCGCGTCTGGCCGGTAACTTTTTCATGATGGACCTGGCGCGCACCCGCGCTGCTTTTGAGGCTGTTCCCTGGGTTCGCCAAGCCGTGGTGCAACGCGAATTTCCGAATCGTCTGAAGGTGTCGCTGCAGGAGCACCAGCCGGTTGCATTCTGGGGAAGCGACGGCGATGCGCGCCTGATCAACACCTTCGGCGAAGTGTTCGAGGTCAACCAGGGCGATGTCGAGCCCGAAGACCTGCCGGTGCTCGTCGGCCCCCTGGCGCAGGCGGCGCTGGTGCTGCACACCTACCGCAGCCTGCTGCCGCTGTTTGTGGAGTTTGACGCCGTACTCGAAAAGCTGGAGTTGACCAGTGGGGCCAGCTGGCGCGTGCTGCTCGACAGCGGTGCGGTGATTGATTTGGGACATGGCTCGACGGAGGAAGTCATGGCCCGTACCCAGCGCTTTATTGCCACGCTCGGACAGGTGTCATCGCGCTATGGAAGAGAGCTTGAATCGGCTGACCTGCGTTACCCCACCGGCTATGCCATTCGGCTCAGGGGCGTGACGACCGGTGCCATCGCCGAAAAAGAAGACAGAAAAGGGAGAAGGTAAAGCATGGCCAAAGAATACAAAGAACTCGTCGTTGGACTCGACATCGGCACCAGCAAGGTGATGGTCGTCGTTGCCGAGATCATGCCCGGCGGCGAGTTGAAGCTGGCTGGTCTTGGCAGCGCACCGAGCAATGGCCTCAAGCGCGGCGTGGTGGTCAACATCGACGCGACGGTGCAGAGCATTCAGCAGGCATTGAGAGAAGCCGAGCTGATGGCCGACTGCAAGATCGCCCGCGTGTACACCGGCATCACCGGCAGCCACATTCGAGGCATCAACTCAAGCGGCATGGTCGCCATCAAAGACAAGGAAGTCACGCAGACCGATGTGGCCCGCGTCATTGAGACCGCCAAAGCCATCAACATCTCGACCGACCAGCGCCTGCTGCTGGTTGAGCCGCAGGAGTTCGTCATCGACGGCCAGGACGTGCGCGAGCCCATCGGCATGAGCGGCATTCGGCTGGAGGCCAAGGTACACATCGTCACCGGCGCGCAAAGCGCGGCTGAGAACATCATCAAATGCGTTCGCCGCTGCGGTCTGGAAGTCGATCAGCTAATGCTCAACCCGCTGGCGTCGAGCCTGTCGGTGCTGACGCAAGACGAGCAGGAGCTTGGCGTGGCGCTGGTCGATATCGGTGCCGGTACCACCGACGTGGCCATCTTCACCGGCGGCGCGATCCGGCACACGGCAGTGATCCCGATTGCCGGTGATCTGATTACCAGCGACATCGCGATGGCGCTGCGCACGCCGACCAAAGACGCCGAATCCATCAAGATCGAAAACGGCTGTGCCAAGCAATTGCTGGCTGACCCCGAAACCCAGGTTGAGGTGCCGGGTCTTGGCGACCGCGGGCCGCGCCTGCTGAGTCGGCAGGCTCTCGCTGGCGTGATTGAGCCGCGAGTAGAGGAAATTTTCTCGCTGGTGCAGCAGGTCATTCGGGAGTCCGGCTACGAGGAGATGCTGTCGTCCGGCATCGTGCTGACCGGCGGCAGCGCTGTCATGCCCGGGATGATCGAGCTCGGCGAAGACATTTTTTTAAAGCCGGTTCGCCGGGGTATTCCGCGCTACAACAGCTCGCTCGCCGACATGGTTGCGCAGGCGCGTGCCGCCACCGTGATGGGGCTGCTTGAAGAAGCCCGCCTGGCCCGCATGCGCGGCTTCAAGGTCTCGCAGAAAGCTGGCAGCGTACATACTTTTTTTGGCCGCATCAAAGACTGGTTCCTGGGGAATTTTTAATGACCACAGCACACTCTTTTTTCATGATCGCGCCCTGGCGCTGCCACCGCTGCGGAGGGGCTGGCCCTCCAACATGGGTCGCACCCGGCTGCAACCCGTACCCATTTCATTCAGGCAAAGCGTTTTTTTCTACAGGAGGTTCCAAATGAGCATCGAAATGATTGAAATCGAAGAATTCAACCAGGGCACACAGATCAAGGTGATCGGTGTCGGCGGCGGCGGCGGCAACGCGGTCGGCCACATGATCGCCTGCGGCGTTCAGGGCGTCGAATTTATTTGCGCCAATACTGACGCGCAGGCGCTCAGTCGCGGCAACGCGCACCGCACCATCCAGCTCGGCAGCAGCGGGCTCGGCGCCGGCAGCAAGCCCGACAAGGGCCGCGATGCCGCCGAGCTGGCGGTCGATGCCATTCGCGAGTCGATTGCCGGCGCGCACATGCTGTTCATCACGGCCGGCATGGGCGGCGGCACTGGCACCGGAGCCGCACCGGTGATTGCCCGGGTTGCGAAAGAGATGGGCATTTTGACCGTCGGCGTGGTCACCAAGCCCTTCGACTTTGAAGGCGGAAGGCGCATGACCAATGCCGACCTCGGTCTGACCGAGCTCGAAGCCAATGTCGATTCATTGATCGTCATCCTCAACGAGAAACTGCTTGAAGTGCTGGGCGACGACGTGAGCCAGGATGAAGCCTTCGCGCATGCCAACGACGTGCTGAAAAACGCCGTCGGCGGCATCGCCGAGATCATCAACGTGCCCGGCCATGTGAACGTGGACTTTGAAGACGTGCGCACCGTGATGGGCGAGCCCGGCAAAGCCATGATGGGCACTGCCAAGGCCAACGGCCCTGACCGCGCGCGCATCGCGGCCGAGCAGGCGGTGGCCTGCCCGCTGTTAGAGGGCATTGACTTGTCGGGGGCCAAAGGCGTGCTGGTGCTGATCACCGCGGCCAAGGGCTCGCTGAAACTGGCCGAGTCCAAGCTCGCGATGAACACCATCCGCGCTTACGCCTCGCCCGATGCGCATGTGATCTACGGCACGGCTTACGACGATGCGTTGGGCGAGGACATCCGCGTGACGGTCGTCGCCACCGGCTTGAGCCGTCAGGGCGTACGCCGCCAGGCCCCGCCACTGCAGGTGCTGCGCACCGGCACCGACAACGTGCCCTTCAATCTGCCTACGCTGAACTCGGTGGTCGGTGGCAACGGTCTGTCGCATGCCGGCGTCGGCCATGGCCAGCCCGACTACGGCAACATGTCAGTGCCCAGCGTCTGGCGCACCAACCGCACGCAGGCGGCAGCCAAGGTTGATGCGCTGGCCTCCGGCGGGATGGACGATTTTGAGATTCCGGCGTTTCTGCGCAAGCAGGCGGACTAGCTGAG
>JANOOO010000023.1:0-1718 GCA_031421375.1 Polaromonas sp. | reverse complement strand
AAAATCAGCCGCGACCCGCTCGATCTGGTTGGCCAGGCTATCGGCCCGAACCACCAGTACCCCGACGGCTTCATGCTGTTTCTCGGCACCATGTTTGCACCGACACAAGACCGACACGGGCCGGGACTCGGCTTCACGCATGTGGTCGGCGACGTGGTGGCGGTCTCCACGCCGCAGCTCGGCACGCTGGTCAACCGCGTGACGACATCAGACAAGGCCGAACCGTGGACCTTCGGAATAACGGCGCTGATGCAGAGTCTCGCGCAACGCGGGCTTCTTTAGTCAGGTCTGGTCATGCACACCTCTGCCCTTGTTTTGTTCTCCGGCGGTCAAGACTCCACCACCTGCCTGGTGCAGGCACTGTCGAAATACCAGCGGATAGAGACCGTCGCCTTCGACTACGGCCAGCGCCACAAGGTCGAACTTGATTCGCGCCTGAACGTGCTGCGTGAAATTAAAAACCAGTTCCCGCAGTGGGCCAGCAAGTTTGGCGAAGACCATCTGCTAGACCTCGCCGTGCTGGGCCAGGTCAGTGACACCTCGCTGACGCGCGACGTGGCTTTCAAGATGGAAAGTTCGGGCCTGCCCAACACCTTTGTGCCGGGCCGCAATCTTTTGTTTTTGACGCTTGCCGCCGCGCTGGCGTATCGGCGCGATTTGCAGGTGCTGGTCACCGGCGTCTGCGAGACCGATTTTTCAGGCTACCCCGATTGCCGCGACGACACCATCAAGGCGATGCAGCTTGCGCTGTCGCTGGGAATGGACAAGCGGTTTCTGATCGATACGCCCTTGATGTGGATAGACAAGGCCGACACCTGGGCGCTGGCGCATGCGCTGGGCGAACAGTCGGGCGTGGCGGGAGGCGGCGACAAACTGATCGCGCTGATCGTCGAGCACACGCACACCTGCTATCTGGGCGACCGGCTGCATCGACATGCCTGGGGCTATGGCTGCGGCGCGTGCCCGGCTTGCGAGCTGCGGGCGCGGGGATTTGAGCGCTATTTGGAGCGCAATCAGGCGCTGACGAAACCGTAGTCGCGCTCGACTTTCCCGATGCGGGTTTTGTAGTGGCTGTAGAACAGCGCGCGGCCGTTTTGCTGCGCGGTAAGGTGTTCGGCGTTGGCTTTCCAGGCGCGGATTGCTTCGAGACTCTGCCAGTAACTGACGGTGATGCCGATGTGTTCACGCGCTGATTCCACGCCTAGAAAGCCTGGCTGCGCGGCGGCCAGCTCCATCATGCGTTCGGCGACATCGCTATAGGCAGCGGCTTCGGCGTCGGTGCGGATGGAGGTGAAGATGGCTGCGTAGTAGGGCGGCGTTGGGGTAGTGGCGATCATGATGTTTGTAGCCTCGCTGCAGATTCCGGCGCGTGTGTTGATGATGGCATGCGCTGCATCGGGCCACCCTCACCCCCGCCCTCTACCGCCAGCGGGAGAGGGAGTAATACCGGTTGCACACTGGCCCGTCTTGCTCCCTCTCCCCTGTACCCAGGGGAGAGGGTTGGGGTGAGGGGTTGCCCGCATCCGAATCGCGGGACGTGATGCAAGCCGCCCATGTCCGAGCTAGCGCCGAACCGCCCCCTCCATCACAAAACGCGTCACAACCGGCGGCTCGTCGCCCAGATGAAACGCGAGCTTCCGTTCGCGCAGCGCCACGTCACTCGCCGTCACGCGATCAAAGCGGCGCAGGTGTTCGGTCCATGACTCATCAATGATCTG
>JANOOO010000022.1:0-2944 GCA_031421375.1 Polaromonas sp. | reverse complement strand
ACTGCGCAAACACACTGACACGGCGGGTGCCTGCCGCACTTCACGATGACCGTCTGTTTCATTCTGTGTCGTGCCGTGTTGCATCGCTTCATCCGCCACACGGCATGATTTTTTTCAACCCATTGAAGGAATTGCCATGCTCAGAAAGCTCGTTGTCTTCGCCCTGACCTCTGGCCTCGCAGTCAAGCTGTACCGCGCCTACGCCGTCAAAATTCGGAATTCTGTGTCCCGCCCACGCGTCAGCACGCCTGTCAAACCCACATTCAAAGAGCCGCGCTGAGTCCGTAGCCAGCACCCCGGTACATGACACGCGCACGCCTTTGAACCCGCACGGGTTTGCGCTACTGTCTTACAAAACGAGACCTTGCCGCGCCGCAATATGTGCTTATCGACTCTTCTTTCTTCCAACCCGGAGCACATCGTGGATCAATCATCTGTCGCCTCTTTCCAAAGCAGCCAGCCCCTGCAAGCCCAGCCGATCGACATCAACCGTGAGGCTGCGGTGAACTACTGGGTGGACAAGCTTGGGTGCAGCGAATTTGAGCTGCGCGTAGCGGTGGCCGAGGTCGGGCCATTTGCAGGCGACGTGGGCAACCGCCTTGGAATCGCGCTATGAACGCCCCGGTTTCGCACCTCAATGGGCCATTGGCTCTTCGCGTCAAAGAGCCGTCGAGTGGGCTGTTTTATTGGGTGGTCACACAACTTGCGGGCCGCGAGCACGAGCCTGACGTGCGCATCGACGCATCTGACCACCCCTACCCCACGCATGAAGCGGCACTGATGGCGGGCCACGCCTGCATGAATGCGATCAAATCGTCGCTGCACCTGCGCTGATTGCAGCCGGATCCCCTCCTGATTGCGAATCGAGAAGAAATTTCCGAATCGCGAAAAGTGTTTGCTCCGGGGCTTCGCTCATCTGGTGATGGCCAACTGCCAGTTGGGTAATGTGTATTGACTTGTTCCCACTTGCGGCATCAATCAGTTTTTGAGCCGATTTGGCAGGGGTCATGGCGTCGTGTGACCCCAGCACGAACAGGACGGGGCACTTGATATCACGCATCGCCTGCTCGCCACGAGCGTATTCGTTGCAAGCTTGAAACCCCAGATGAAAGAGATTGATTCGCGGATTGCTTGCGAGAACCCGTCGGTTCAAGGCCATCGAAAGCCCCCAAACCCAGGTGCCCGGCCCCAGCACGGAAGGCGGTGCGGCCAGCGTCGAGCGCGAGAACACGTTGATGGTCCGAATCGCCTGTTGCGGCTGGTCGCGCGATGCGTCAAGCAATGCGGGCGAGACCCGCATCGGGTAGGCCGTGCCGACCAGCACCAGATGCGTGACGCGTTCCTTCAATCGGGCGGCGGCTTCGAGCGCAATTAGCGAGCCCCAACTATGACCGATCAACGCGACTCGTTGCAAGCCTGCCGCGTCGAGCAGTTCACCGATGAATTGCGCGGCAGCCTCAACCGTCGCGGGCGGCTCACCCGAGCTGCGGCAATGACCGGGCAGGTCAAGCGCCAGCACATTCCAGCCGTGATTCGCGAGGTAACGCGACTGCAATGCCCAGACGCTGTGGTCATTAAGCACGCCATGAATAAAGATCGCGGTGGGCCTGGCCGCGTCGAATCTTTTGCCACCGGTGTAGCAATAGATATCGCTGGTGCCAACTTTGATGTACATGCGTTGTCTCTCCGGTCTGGCAATTACGGTTTCGCGCTTACGGTTTTTGCGCCACTTTCAGCGCCCGCTTCAAGTCGTCAATCAAATCGTCGGGGTCTTCGAGCCCGATCGACAGGCGAATCGTGCCCTGCGTGATGCCGGCTGCGGCCAGCGCTTCGTCGGTCATGCGAAAGTGCGTGGTGCTGGCCGGGTGAATCACCAGGCTGCGGCAGTCGCCGACATTGGCGAGGTGGCTGAAGACCTGCAGCGATTCGACAAACTTTTTGCCCTGCTCGCGGCTACCTTTCAAGTCAAAACTGAAGACCGACCCGGCCCCGCGCGGCAACAGCTTTTGCGCCAATGCATGGCTGGGGTGCGATGCCAGCATCGGGTGGCCGACGCGCGAAACAAAAGCGTGGCCAGCCAGAAACGCGACGACTTTTTCGGTGTTGCTCATGTGCCTGGCCATGCGCAGCGGCAGGGTTTCGATGCCCTGCAAAATCAGCCAGGCCGTATGCGGGCTCATGCAGGCACCGAAGTCACGCAGGCCCTCGCGGCGGGCGCGCAGTAAAAACGCGCCGACCGTGCTTTCTTCGCTGAACACCATGCCGTGAAAGCCGTCGTAAGCCTCGGTCAGCTCGACGAACTTGCCCGCCGCGCGCGCTGAGCCCCAGTCAAAGCTGCCGCCATCCACAACGAGGCCGCCGATCACCGTACCGTGCCCGCTCAAAAATTTGGTGGCTGAGTGATAAACCAGATCGGCACCATGCTCGAAGGGCTTGATCAGCCACGGTGAGGTCAGGGTTGAATCGACCAGCAGCGGCACGCCAGCTTCATGCGCGATGCTTGACACCGCCTCTATGTCGAGCACGTCGAGCCCGGGGTTGCCGACGGTCTCGCCAAAGAAAAGTTTGGTGTTGGGTTGCACCGCTTGCCGCCAGCCTTTCATATCGCCGGGTTTGACGAATGTGGTCGCTATACCGAAGCGGCGCAGCGTGTAATGCAATAGATTTTGCGAACCGCCGTATAGCGCGGTGCTGGCGACGATGTGCGAGCCTGCGCCCATTAGCGTGGCGATGGAAAGGTGCAGCGCAGCCTGCCCACTGGCCGTGGCTATCGCGCCGATGCCGCCTTCGAGCGCGGCCACGCGTTGTTCCAGCACGGCATTGGTCGGGTTGCTGATGCGTGAATAGACATGCCCCGCACGCTCAAGATTAAACAGGCTGGCCGCGTGGTCGCTTGATTCAAAAACAAAAGAAGTCGTCAGGTGAATCGGCACGGCGCGGGCAC
>JANOOO010000021.1:0-8752 GCA_031421375.1 Polaromonas sp. | reverse complement strand
TCAGCGTTTGGGCAAAAAGGGCGCGCCCCCCAATCTGCTGCCAGGCTTGATGCCCTTGTTTGCAAACCAGCCCCGGTTCATTTCGAGCACAAAGCGCACCGGCCGCTTCGAGCAATGAGAGTCTGTCGTTTCGGGCGACATGTCCTCTGTGTTGACGATGGTGCCGTCGTCGTCTATGAACGCGGCGGTCAGTGGCAGCAAGGTGTTCTTCATCCAGAAACATTGCTGGCCCGGCTGATCGAAGACAAACAGCATGCCTTCAGTTTGCGGCATGGTTTTCCGAAACATCAAACCGGTCTGACGCTGCTGCGGCGTCTGCGCTAGCTGCGCGTCAATCAGATGCATGCCGGCCGTGAGTTTGGTACGGGCGAGGTCGAGCTGGGCAGCGTCTTGTGCGAGGGCACCTGCGGACACCACCAGCAAGGCGACCAGCGCGATGTGAACATGAAAGCGCAGCCTGCGGGGCACAGTGCAAAGTTGAAATGAGATCGGCATGGCTCAAGGTTTGAGAATTGACATGCAAGGATAAACGACGCCGGAATGAAAATGCCCGCAGAGCGGGCATTTTCATTCCGGCGCCAGGAATTACTTCTTGGCAGCAGCGGCTTTGTCTTCCTTGGCTTTTTTGGCGGCAGCAGCTTTTTCAGCTTTGGCGGCTTTGGCGGCAGCGGCTTTGTCTTCCTTGGCTTTTTTGGCGGCAGCAGCTTTTTCAGCTTTGACGGCTTTGGCATCGGCAGCTTTGTCCGTCGTGGCAGCTTGCGTTGCCGGAGTGGCTGCAGTTGCAGGCGTAGCTGGCGTTGCGGCGACAGCAGGCTTGGAAGCAGCACCCATAGGAGCGCCAGCGTGGGAAGCGGCGAAAGCGCCCGTGGCGAAGAGACCGGAGATCAGCACAGCAAGGATTTTGTTCATTTGGTGTTTCCTGTAGATTGACGTTTGGGAAAAGCCCCCGAAAAGCTCGTGGACCCAACCGTAACGGCGGGGCTTTCCAGGCGGTTGACATCGGCCCTGCAAAAAATCCGATCTGGTGCGAACTGATCAGTTTGTCAGGGGCCGAGGATCATCATCCTGCTGACCAGGGAATGCACGTTTATTGCGCCGGGGTTGCGGTAACAGTGTCAAGCTGGTGTCGTCGCACTGCTGTCCCGCACGCGTAACACCGGTGCCCGGACTCCGACTGCAACGAGCAAATTGCCCTTGCGAGCTTGAAGCGCGCGCCCTCGCTAAAATGTTCGTATGGCAACCCGCATCCCCTCCACGCCGCCGGTACGGCCACCCAGCCCGGCAATCAAGCCCGACGACGCCAACGGTGGCAACTCGGTTGTGCTGGAGCGGCGTCCTCAAAAAACCAAACCACCGCAAATGTTTCAGGTCGTTCTGCTAAATGACGACTACACCCCGATGGAGTTCGTCGTTGTGGTGATTCAGGAGTTTTTCAGCAAAGACCGGGAAACTGCGACCCAGATCATGTTGAAAATCCACCTCGACGGCAAGGGCGTGTGCGGCGTGTTCTCACGCGATGTCGCCGCCACCAAGGTCGATCAGGTCACGGAAGCTGCGCGTAAAAACGGTCATCCGCTGCAATGCGTCAGCGAGCCCATTGAATTATGAAAATTGCTGCCTATATCGGAAGTAACTGGCTTTTGCGCAACGGCATGCGAAGCGCCGCAATAAATCAGGTAACGTTAGCTTTAGCAAGCCGAAAGGAAGATCAATGATTGCCCAGGAACTAGAAGTCAGCTTGCACATGGCGTTCGTCGAAGCACGCCAGCAACGCCACGAATTCATCACGGTCGAGCACTTGTTGCTCGCCCTGCTCGACAACCCAAGCGCAGCGGAAGTACTGCGGGCTTGCTCCGCCAACGTCGATGACTTGCGCAAGTCGCTTGCCAATTTCATCAAAGACAACACGCCCCAGGTCGCGGGCAGCGACGACGTCGATACCCAGCCGACACTCGGTTTTCAGCGCGTCATTCAGCGCGCCATCATGCACGTGCAATCCACCGGCAATGGCAAAAAAGAAGTCACCGGCGCCAACGTGCTGGTGGCGATTTTTGGCGAGAAAGACTCGCACGCGGTTTACTACCTGCACCAGCAGGGCGTGACGCGCCTGGATGTCGTCAATTTCATCGCGCACGGCATAAAGAAAAGTGATCCACCCGAGCCGCTGAAGTCGGGCGAGAGCGCAGCCGAGAACGAAGAGGCCGTCGAGAAAAACGAGAAAGCTTCGCCGCTTGAGCAGTTCACGCAAAACCTCAACCAGCTGGCTAAAGACGGCAAGATTGATCCGCTGATCGGTCGTCAATATGAGGTCGAGCGCGTCATTCAGATTTTGTGCCGCCGCCGCAAAAACAACCCCTTGCTCGTGGGCGAGGCCGGTGTGGGCAAGACTGCCATTGCCGAGGGCCTGGCCTGGCGCATCACGCAAAAAGACGTGCCCGAGATTCTGGCCGAAGCCCAGGTTTATTCGCTTGATATGGGCGCTTTGCTGGCTGGCACCAAATACCGGGGCGACTTTGAGCAACGGCTTAAAGGCGTTTTGAAATCACTCAAAGACAAGCCCAACGGCATCCTGTTCATCGACGAAATTCACACCTTGATTGGTGCCGGTGCTGCTTCGGGCGGCACGCTGGACGCATCCAATTTGCTGAAACCGGCATTGAGCTCGGGTCAGCTCAAATGCATTGGGGCCACCACGTTTACCGAATATCGCGGCATTTTTGAGAAAGACGCGGCGCTGTCCCGGCGTTTCCAGAAAATCGATGTGGTCGAGCCGACCGTGCAGGAGACGGTCGAGATTCTCAAAGGCCTGAAGTCGCGCTTTGAAGAGCATCACAACGTCAAGTACGCGCTGGCTGCGTTGCAGGCTGCGGCCGAACTCAGCGCCAAGTACATCAACGACCGCCACTTGCCTGACAAGGCCATCGACGTGATTGATGAAGCAGGCGCAGCGCAGCGGATTTTGCCGGCCAACAAGCGCAAAAAAACCATCACCAAAACCGAGGTTGAAGAGATCGTCGCCAAAATCGCGCGCATTCCACCAGCGAACGTTTCCAACGATGATCGCGGCAAGCTCAAGACGCTGGAGCGCGACCTCAAGAGTGTGGTGTTCGGCCAGGACAAAGCACTCGATGTGCTGGCGTCCAGCGTCAAAATGGCGCGCTCGGGCCTGGGCAAAGACGACAAGCCGATTGGCTGCTTTTTGTTCTCGGGGCCGACCGGCGTCGGCAAGACCGAGGCAGCGAAACAGCTGGCCTACATCATGGGCATTGAGTTGCTGCGTTTTGACATGTCCGAGTACATGGAGCGTCATGCCGTGAGCCGCCTGATCGGCGCGCCGCCCGGCTATGTGGGGTTTGACCAGGGTGGCCTGCTGACCGAAGCCATTACCAAAAAGCCGCACTGCGTGCTGTTGCTTGACGAGATCGAAAAGGCGCATCCGGACATCTTCAACGTGTTGCTGCAGGTGATGGACCACGGCACGCTGACGGACAACAACGGGCGCAAGGCCGACTTCCGCAACGTGATCATCGTCATGACCACCAATGCCGGTGCCGAGACCATGAACAAGGCCACCATCGGCTTTACCAACCCGCGCGAGGCGGGTGACGAGATGGCTGACATCAAGCGCTTGTTCACGCCTGAGTTCCGTAACCGGCTTGACGCGGTTGTGAGCTTCAAGGCGCTCGACGAGACCGTGATTTTGCGCGTTGTTGACAAGTTCCTGCTTCAGCTTGAGACGCAATTAGCCGAGAAAAAAGTCGAGGTCACTTTCACCGATGTGCTGCGCAAGTACCTCGGCAAAAAAGGCTTCGACCCACTGATGGGTGCGCGGCCCATGCAGCGGCTGATTCAGGACACGATTCGCCGTGCCCTGGCTGATGAGCTGCTGTTCGGCCGCTTGATCGATGGCGGTCGGCTGGAAGTGGACATGAAGGTCACCACCGACGAAAAAGGCGTTGAGTCTGGCGAGGTGCTGCTTGATATTCAGCCTTTTCCCAAACGTGAGGGTCGCAACAAGCCGGAAGCCGAGGAAACTGCCACTGGCTAGGCCGCTAAAGTCGGGTTAGCGCGCATGGCGCCTAGCAGGACTGCCGCCCGCTACCAGCGACTGCAATCTGAGCCTGGAAGGCCGCGAGCATTTGCTGGCGGCCTTTTCTTTTTGGCGCTGACGAGAGGGCGACCTTGATATTTCCTGAAATCACCAGCGAATGGAAGACCGGCCTGTCGCTTGTGTGGACTGCTTACATCGCGGTGCTGTTGGTCTGGATCGTGCTGCAAAAGCGCGAGCCGGTCTCCACCATCAGCTGGATTTTGGCTTTGGCTGCATTGCCCTTCGTCGGCTTCCTGATCTACTACTTTCTGGGGCCGCAGCGCTTGCGCACACAGCGCATGAAGCGGCTGCGCTTTCAGGCCGGCGTTCACGCCAACGCCGATTTCGCCCGGCTGCGCGACTTGGCCGAGGCGGCACCGCCCGAGTTGCGCCAGATGGCCGAGCTCGGCGAGGCCAGCTGTGGCATCCCCGTGTCCAGCGCGGTGCGGGTCGATTTTCTTTCCGGTGGTGCGCGCACTTTCGATGCCATCTTCGAGGCCGTTCGCCTGGCGAAGCACCATGTTCACCTTGAATACTATATTTTTGAGGACGACAAAATCGGCACTGCCTTGAGCGACCTGCTGATCGAGCGTGCGCGCGAAGGCGTCAAGGTGCGCCTGCTGATTGACGCGCTGGGCTGCAAACGCCTCGGCAGCCCGTTCATGACGCGAATGCGCGAGGCCGGGGTCCAGGTGCTGCTGTTTCACGACACGCGCGTCGGTCGGCGCCTGCGCCCCGTCACGAACTACCGCCTCCACCGCAAGATTGTTGTGTGCGATGGGCGGGTCGGCTTCACGGGCGGCGTCAACATCACCGATGAGGAAGACACGCGAACGCGTTCAGACGCCTACCACGACGCGCATCTGCGCATCGAGGGCAGCGCCGTGCGCTGGCTGCAAACCACGTTTCTGGAGGACTGGATCTACGCGGCTGGCGACGATTCGCATCAGGCGAAGGAGGTGCGGGACGAACTGGAGCAACTGCTTGCCAAAGTCGATGCCGGAACGATTCCGGTGCAGATCGTGAGCAGCGGGCCCGACACGCCGCTGGAGCCGATTCACCGGATGGTGGTCGCGGCAATCAACGGGGCGACACAGCGCGCGTGGCTGACCACGCCCTATTTCGTCCCGACCGAGGCCGCCTTGATGGCGCTGACCAGCGCCGCGCTCCGGGGTGTCGATGTGCGGCTGCTGGTGCCGCGCCGCAGCGACTCCTTGATCGTGACCGCAGCGGCCCGCTCGTACTACGACGACCTGATGGCTACCGGCGTCAAGGTGTGGGAGTACAAGGCGCGCGTGCTGCACTCGAAAACCCTGGTCGTCGATGAGGACTGCGCCATCATCGGCAGCGCCAATTTCGACCACCGAAGCTTCTGGCTCAACTTCGAGGTTTGTGCGGTGGTTTATGGCGAGGCGCTGGCCCTGCCGCTGGCTGCGCAGTTTGCGGTCGATCTGCAAAACTCCCTGCGCGTTCTGGAAGAGCGCCCCAGAAGCTTTATGGCGCGACTCGGCGAGGCGCTTGCCCGCGTTTTTTCACCCCTGCTATAACAACAAATCCATGGCTCACACCTTCCTCTGGCACGACTACGAAACCTTCGGCATCAGCCCGCGCAGCGACCGTCCCGCGCAGTTCGCCGCCATTCGCACCGACGCCGAACTAAACGAAATCGGCGAGCCGCTGATGCTCTATTGCCAGCCCGCCAACGACTACCTGCCCGACCCGGCGTCCTGCCTGATCACCGGCATCACGCCTCAGTTGTGCCTGGAGCGCGGCGTGCCCGAGCATGCTTTTGCAGCGCGCATCGAGCAGGCTTTTGCGCAACCCGGCACCATCGGCGTCGGTTACAACACCATCCGTTTCGACGACGAATTCACACGCTTTTTGCTCTGGCGAAATCTCATCGACCCGTATGCCCGCGAATGGAAAAACGACTGCGGTCGCTGGGACTTGCTCGACGTGACGCGCATGGCCTACGCGCTGCGGCCTGACGGCATCATTTGGCCGACCAAGCCAGACGAGCGCCGCCCGAACGAAGCGGGCGCAATGCGGGCCAGCTTCAAGCTCACGGACCTGACTGCCGCCAACGGCCTGACACACGAGGCCGCTCACGATGCGCTGTCCGACGTGCGCGCCACCATCGCACTGGCCCGGCTGCTTCGCACGGCGCAGCCCAAGCTGTTCGAGTTTTGTCTGGGCCTGCACAAAAAAGACCGGGTGGCCGCCGAGCTGGGGCTGCCGACCAGCTTGCACGCGGCCAAGCCTTTTTTGCATGTGTCGGGCATGTTCGCACCCGAGCGCGGCTGCCTGGCCGTGATGTGGCCGCTGGCCACGCACCCCTTCAACAAAAACGAGCTGCTCGCCTGGGACCTGGCGCACGACCCCGCCGAGCTGCCGCTGCTCGACGTTGCCACACTGCGCCAGCGCCTGTTTACCAAAGCAGCCGATCTGCCGGAGGGCGTTCAGCGTCTTCCACTCAAGTCGGTTCACCTCAACAAGTCGCCGATGGTTGTCAGCAAGCTGCAAACCTTAAGTCTTGATATGGCCGCGCGCTGGGGCATCGACATGGATGCCGCACTGGCGAACGCTGCCAAAGCCGCCGCGCTGCCCGACATGAGCGCTATCTGGCCGCAGGTTTTCGAGCGGCCCAAGCCAGCGGTGGCCGGGCTGCCCGATGTCGATGCAGACTTGTACGGCGGCTTCATTAACGACGCTGACCGCCGCCGCCTGAATCAGCTGCGCGCACTGCCGCCGGCCGAGCTGGCGCACAGCCGCACCGGCTTCGACGACGACCGGCTCGGCGAATTGCTGTTTCGCTACCGCGCCCGCAATTTCACCGACACCCTGAGCGCCGATGAAGCCGAACGCTGGGAAGCGCACCGCGCGGCGCGCCTGCTTGAAGGCGAGGGCGGCGCGCGCAATGTCGATGCGCTGTTCGCTCAAATCGACACGCTGGCCGGGACGGCGGACGACAAGGGCGAGGCGATCCTGAGCGCGCTCTATGACTACGCCGAGGCCATCACGCCCGAGGTGTGAAAATCGCCCAGGCAAAAAGGCAATGACGTTCAGGCCGCCGCGCGTTCCGCCGGATGCACCGCATAGGCACTGCCGAAGCGGTTTGCCAGAAAGTCCTCCAGTGCGATGTCTTCCTGCCGGATGAATCCGCGCTGCGGCAGCCGGCCTTCTGCCAGCAAATCGAGCACCGTGCAGATGCCGGCCGCTGTCGTGATCTGGATCGCGCTGCGCAGCACGCCGCGCGGACCCTCCCCGATGACACGGCTGTAAACCTTGTGGGCGTAGGTCTCCTGCATCAAACGGCCTTCGCGCTGGCCGCTGACGGTGACGAACACGATCACCACGTCCTGCAGCGTGGCCGGCAGCGCGTTCTCCAGCAGGTCTTTGAGCACATGGCGGCGGTCACGCAGGCGCAGGTCGTTGATCAGCATCTTCATGATGGCGGCATGGCCCGGGTAGCGAATGGTTTTGTAGTTCAGGTTGGTGACCCGGCCCGTCAGCGTCTCGCAGAGCGTGCCCAGGCCGCCCGAGGTGTTGAAAGCCTCGTAGGTCACGCCGTCGAGCGAAAACTCCTCATGCTCGGCCAGCGGTGGCACCTGGCGCAGCACGCCTTCGACGATGGCCTCGCAGGGTTCGCAGTACTCGTTGATGACGCCGTCGGTGCTCCAGGTCAGGTTGTAGTTGAGCGCATTCGACGGAAACTGCGGCAGCGCGCCGACACGCATGCGTACGCTGTGCAGGCTGTCGAAGCGCCGGCACAAGTCGGCTGCGACGATGGACACAAAGCCCGGAGCCAGGCCGCACTGCGGAATCAGCGCCGAGCGCGCCGCGCCCGCCAGCTCTTTGACTCGCCGCGTGCTGGCCACGTCTTCGGTCAGGTCGAGGTAATGCACCCCCAGTTCCACTGCGGCCTCGGCAATTGAGTTGGTGAGGTGGAACGGCGCCGCGCTGAGCACGGCGAACTGGCCCGACAAGGCTGCGCGCAGGGCCAGCGGGTCGGTGAGGTCCAGCGTCAGCCGTCGCACCTGGGGGCCAGCTTTCAGGCTTGCCAGGGCAGCGGGTGACGCGTCCGCCACCGTCACCGCGTAGTCGGTCGTGTCTCCGAGCAGGGCAGCGATGGCCGAACCGATTTTTCCGGCCCCTGCAATCGTGATTTTTTTCATGCTGCACTCCTTGAAATAACCGGTATGGGGTGGCCGCCATGCGGGCGACGAATGCCTCATTGTGGGAGGGAATGGTGGCGGTTGGTAGTATCAAATTAAGCAACTCGAAGTCTTAATTTAGTTAAATAGAAGGCTTAAATATTCGAATCAACTATATTAGAGCTCCATGAATCTCGACGCCATCGACCAGACCCTGCTCGCCGAGCTGCGTGAGAACGCGCGTTGCCCGATGGCCTTGCTCGCCCGCAAGGTGGGCCTGTCGCGCACCGCCGTGCAGGCCCGCATTGCGCGGCTGGAGCGCGACAAGGTCATCACCGGTTACGGCGCGCGCACCGGTGACGCCTACGAGCAGTCGCAGGTGCAGGCGCATGTGATGCTCACCGTCGGCCCCAAGCTGGCCGGCCCGGTCGAGGCGGCGCTGCGCAAGATTCCCGAGGTGCGCTCGCTGCTGTCGATCAGCGGTGCCTTCGACATGATCGCCATCGTG
>JANOOO010000020.1:0-1902 GCA_031421375.1 Polaromonas sp. | reverse complement strand
TGGCTGCAGCGTTGAGCGCGCCCGCTGCGCTAGCGCAGGAGTTCCGGCTCGCCATGAGTTCGCCACCCACCTCGATGGACCCGCACTTTTACAACCTGTTTCCAAACCTGAATGTGTCTGACCACATCTTTGAAACGCTGGTGAAGATGGACCCGGACAGCCGCGTGGTGCCGGCCCTCGCCGAGTCATGGACGCTGGTTAACAACCTGACCTGGGAGTTCAAGATTCGCAAGGGCGCCAAGTTTCACGATGGCTCTGACGTGACGGCGGAAGACGTCGTCTGGTCACTCGACCGCACCGCCACCATCGTCGGCAGCCCTGGCAAGTTCGACGTGTACACCAAGGCGATCATCAACAAGAAGATCATGGATGCGACCACGGTTCGCTTCACCACCAGAGAGCCGTATCCACTGATGCTGGCCGATTTGACCTCGATCTACATCGTGTCAAAAAAGGCCACCACAGGAATTTCGAGCGACGATTTCTCCAGCGGCAAGGGCATGATCGGCTCCGGCCCCTTCAAGTTCGTGCGTTTCCAGCGCGACGACCGGGTCGAGCTGGATCGCAATGAAGCCTTTAACGGCGGGAAAATGCCGGCCTGGACGAAAGTCACGCTGCGCTTTATTCCCAACGGCGCGACCCGCCTGGCCGCGCTGCTGGCTGGCGACGTGCAGGCAATTGAAAACGTGCCGACGCCCGATCTGGCCAAGGTGCGCGAAGACAAGAATTTAGGGCTGTATTCCAAGGTGTCGCACCGGCTGATTTACCTCTACCCTGATACGCGGCGCGAAAAGTCGCCATTCATCACCGACAAGGACGGCAAGCCGCTAGACAAGAACCCGCTGATGGACGCGCGGGTCCGCCAGGCTCTGTCGATGGCGATCAACCGCGAGGCCATCAAGGACCGCGTGATGGAGGGGCTGTCCGACCCGACCAACAACCTCGTGCCCAAGACGCTCTTCGGCAACAACCCCAACCTGAAGCCCGTCAAGTTCGATGCCGAGGGCGCAAAGAAGCTGCTCGCCGCCGCGGGTTACCCGAACGGCTTCGGCATGACGCTGCACACGCCGAACAACCGCTACGTGAACGACGAAAAAATTGCGCAGACCATCGCGCAGATGTTTGCGCGCATCGGTGTGGCGACCAAGGTCGAAGGGCTGCCGATGTCGGTCTATTCTGCGCGCGGTGCCAAACAGGAGTATTCGATCGGCCTGCTCGGATGGGGTGCGCAAACCGGCGAAGCCTCCTCGCCGCTGCGTGCGCTGCTGGCGTGCGACGACCCGGCTGCGGGCCGAGGCGGCTTCAACTGGCTCAAGTATTGCAACCCGAAAGTCGATGAGCCTTTGATCAAGGCGTTGAACACCGTCGATGACAAGGCACGCTCGCAATTGCTGCAAGATGCCGCCGCCATCGCTATCAACGACGGCGGTTTGATCCCGATTCATCAGCAGGTGACGACCTGGGCCACGAAAAAAGGCTTTGCCTACATTCCGCGTACCGATGAGCGCACGCATGCTTTTGGGTTTGTGCCGCAGAAGTAGTTGTTTTTTGGTCCCTTGCCATCGGGCGCGAAAGGGCTCTCTTGTCCCCTCTCCCGCTGGCGGGAGAGGGTTAGGGTGAGGGGGATTGCGCTGCTGAAACGTCGAGAAAGGAAGCGGGGAGCCCTCACCCCCGCCCTCTCCCGGAGGGAGAGGGAGTAAGAAAATTCCTCACCTCTGCGTGCCTCCGCGATGAGAGGAGTCAGGTCTCACGATCTTCTGCGCCAGGTTCGCGAAAGTTCTCAAACATGCTGGTTTTCATCGTCAGGCGCTTGCTGCAAAGCATTCTGGTTTTGCTCGTCATGTCGCTGCTGGTTTTCGTTGGCGTCTATGCCATCGGCAACCCCATCGACATGCTGATCAG
>JANOOO010000019.1:0-1999 GCA_031421375.1 Polaromonas sp. | reverse complement strand
ACGCTCCCCACCTCGTGTGGTTCGCTGCCCCCCGAGGGGGCGCATTTTTCCTTGGGGCGGCCCGGCGGAAAAACAGTCACCCCCGCCGGACGCTCACTGCGTGTAGCGCCTCCCCCCCTTCAAGGGGGCTGCGCCTGCGGCTCGGCAGATCCGGTTCCGCGGCCCTTGCTGGAATGGGGAGGCACTTTCTTACTCCCTCTGCCTCCGGGAGAGGGCTGGGGTGAGGGCTCCCCGGCTTCCTTGGCGAATAGCGGTGCCCGAACTTCCCACCCTCACCCTGACCCTCTCCCGCCAGCGGGAGAGGGAAGCAATCGAAGAGGCTGCACTTTGACTGATATGCCCTCTTGCTCCTTCCCCTTCTGCAAGAAGGCGAACGTGAGGGCTCCCCTTTCTTGCTCCCTCTCCCTCCGGGAGAGGGCTGGGGTGAGGGCTCCCCGCTGCGATTTTCAACCCGAGACCCGCATATGAGCCGCCTGGTCGTCGTCTCCAATCGCGTAGCCGACCCGCGCAAAGGCGCGGCGGGTGGCCTGGCAGTGGCGCTGGGTGATTCGTTAGCTGCCACCGGCGGCATGTGGTTCGGCTGGAGCGGAACCGTGGTGCCTGGCGGAGCGTCAGGCGAGGGTGAAGTCCATGTCCAGCATGCCGCCGGCGTCAAGCTGGTCACGGTGGACTTGTCTGAAGACGACTATGCCGGCTACTACCTCGGCTATAGCAACGGCGTGCTCTGGCCAGTGTTCCACTTTCGCCTTGATCTGGCGCGCTTCGACGCGGGCCACATCGACAGCTATCGGCGCGTGAACCAGCTGTTTGCGCGCAAGCTGCTGCCGCACCTCAAGGCCGACGACGTCATCTGGGTACACGACTACCACCTGATCCCGCTGGCAGCCGAGTTGCGCGCCATGGGTTGCAAAAACCGCATCGGCTTTTTCCTGCACATTCCGCTGCCGCCGCGCCAGGTGCTTGCCGCCATTCCGCAGCATGAATGGCTAATGCGCGCCTTGTTTGCCTATGACCTGCTTGGCTTTCAGGGTGAGGCCGACCTGGAGAATTTTGCGCGCTACGTGCAGGCCGAGGCCAGTGCGGAAGACCTGGGCGCTCAACGCTTTCGCGCCTTCAATCGCAGCGTTGAGGCCGGGGCTTTCCCCATCGGCATCGATGTCGATGAGTTCGCCGCCCTGACGCATGCCGAGGAAAGCCGCGACATGTACGAGCGCATCAAAACCGAGTACTCGCGCCGCAAACTGTTGCTTGGCGTCGAGCGGCTTGATTATTCAAAAGGCTTGCCGCAGCGCTTGCGCGCTTTCAAGGCGCTGCTCAAAAAATACCCGGAAAACCTCAACAGCGCCACGCTGATCCAGATCGCCTCGCCAAGCCGCGAGGACATGGGCACCTATAGCGACCTCAAGCTGGAGATGGAAAGCCTCTGCGGGGCCATCAATGGCGACTTCGGCGAGCTCGACTGGATGCCGGTGCGCTACATCCACCGCAACGTCTCACGCAAGCGACTGCCGGGCCTTTACAGGGCCGCACGCGTGGCGCTTGTGACGCCGCTGCGCGATGGCATGAACCTCGTCTCCAAAGAATTCATTGCCGCGCAAGACCCGGCCGACCCTGGCGTGCTGGTGCTGTCGCGCTTTGCCGGTGCGGCGGAAAGGCTGACTGACGCGCTGCTGGTCAACCCCTACGACACCAACGGCACAGCAGACACCATTCAGCAGGCGCTGCAAATGCCACTGCCAGAGCGCCAGGCGCGTCACCAGCGCCTCCTGGCGCAAATCCGAACCCAGGACGTGCATTGGTGGCGGCAGCGCTTTCTACAGGCTCTGGCTGACGCGCCTGTCAACACCTGATTAACCTCGCTTCCTGACGGGAAGCACAGGCTCCGGCCCGGCTCCAGGCCCAGCTCTATTTCGATTCTGCCGACCGCTGCTGCGGCATCCCCTTTCGGTTCCTGAATTGGCCACATGCAGTGCGTACGTGCATTGGCTGCGAGGCATTT
>JANOOO010000018.1:0-5987 GCA_031421375.1 Polaromonas sp. | reverse complement strand
GCGGCCGGGCCGACCCATGGCTGTGGGCCGCATTCCTAAAGCAAAATCGGCCTTCAACCCAATACAGACGGTCGCAAGCAGCTCCGAAAACAATAGCGGCTCGGCCGCTGACCTGACCGAAGGCGCAGGTTCCGCCATCCTTTTCGGGCTGCCCGGCAACCCGGTAGCAGTCATGGTGACCTTCTTGGCTTTCGTGCGCCCCGCCCTGCTGCAAATGATGGGCGTCACCGCCGCCTCGACGCCGCTTCTCAAAGCCTTCGGCGACGAGCCCATGCGCAAAAAATCGGGCCGCACCGAATACCAGCGCGGCTGGGTCAGCACGGCCGCTGACGGCTCACTGCACGTCAAAACCACCGGTAGCCAGGGCTCGGGCGTGCTGCGTTCGATGGCCGAAGCCAATGGCTTGATCGTGCTGCACCACGCGCAGGGCAATGTGGCTATCGGCGATGCGGTCGATGTGATGATGTTCGATGGGGTGATTTAGGCAAGCGCTGCGGCGGCCACGCCCACCTATCTGGCCACGTACTCCGGCGGCACCGCATGCCCATCGGGCTGCTCTTTGGCCACCTTCTTGTTCGCACCCGGTATCGCCCTGCGCGCAAACAGCGTGTACATGGTCGGCACGACGAAGATCGTCAGCAGCGTACCCAGCGACATACCGCCGACGATCACCCAGCCGATCTGCCGGCGGCTCTCGGCCCCTGCGCCGTCGGCCATAGCCAGCGGCACCGCACCGAGCACCATGGCACCCGTGGTCATCAAAATCGGCCGCAGCCGCTGCGCAGACGCCTTGACCACCGCGTCGATCATCTGCATGCCCTGGCCGCGCAGCTGGTTGGCGAACTCGACAATCAAAATGCCGTGTTTGGTGATGAGCCCGACCAGCGTGATCAGCCCGATCTGTGAATACACGTTGAGCGAGCCGCCCGACCATTTGAGCGCCAGCAGCGCGCCAATCATCGACAGCGGCACCGACAGCATGATGACCAGCGGATCGACAAAGCTTTCAAACTGCGCGGCAAGCACCAGAAAAATAAACACCAGCGCCAGCACAAACACAATGGCCAGCGCGCCCTGCGAGTTTTTGAATTCGCGTGACGTGCCGTTCAGGTCAGTGGTGTAGCCGCTTTTCAAAACTTTGGCTGAGGTTTCGTTCATGAAGCTCAAGGCCGCGCCGAGTGAGTAGTCGGGCGACAAACTGGCGGTGATCGACACCGAGCGCCGCTGGCCGAAGTGATTGAGCTCGCGCGGCGAGACGCTTTCGCGCACCTTGACCAGGCTTGACAGCGGGATCATCGCGTCCACCCCGTTTTTCTGGCCACGCACGTAGATGCGGGCTATGTCTTCGGGTGTGCTTCGCCCGCTGGGCTGCACCTGCACGATCACGTCATATTGCTCGGCATCGCGTTTGTAGCGCGTCACGTTGCGCCCACCAAGCAGCGTTTCGATGGCTTTGGCCACCACTTCGACGCTGACGCCGAGGTCGGCGGCCTTCTCGCGCTCGACCTCGATGCGCAGCTCAGGCTTGTTCAGCCGCAGGTCCACATCGGGCGAGACGATGCCGGGGTTTTTGGCAATCTCGTCGAGCATTTGGTGCACCACGAGATTGAGGTTCTGGTAGCTGTCTGACGTTTGAATGACGAAGTTCAGCGGCCGCTCGCGAAAGCCCTGGCCCAGCGAGGGCGGCGTGATCGGGAACGCGGTGACGCCCGGCAGCGCGTTGAATTGCGGGGCCAGCTCGCGCGCCAGCTCGATGGTCGAGCGCGAGCGCTTTTCCCAATCAACCGTGCGGTAAACCACGCTGGCCTGCGCCACAGTCGGGTTGCCGACGTTGGCAAAAATCCGGTCGAACTCCGGGTAGGGCTGACCCAGCTTTTCCAGCTCCTGGGCGTACTTGTTGGTGAAGGCCAGCGTGGCTCCGTCGGGCGCGTTGACGTTGGCGAGGATCACGCCGCGGTCTTCAAGCGGCGACAGCTCCTGCTTCATCGTCGGCCAGACCCAGGCAATCGCCCCCGCGCAGGCCAGCATCACGCCGACCACCAGCCAGCGTGCCTGCGTGACAAAGCCCAGCACCCGCCCGCTGCCGCCCAGTGGGCCAGCCTTGCCGTGGTAGCGCGCGGTGACGACCCAGCGCAGCGCCGCGCCATAGCGTTCAGAAATCGAGTTCAGGACTTTTTCCATGCCGCGATCAAAACGATTCGGCTTGGGGTTGTGCTTGAGCAGCTGGCTGCACATCATGGGCGTGAGCGTGAGCGCGACAAAGCCCGACACCACCACCGCGCCGGCGAGCGCCAGCGCAAACTCGGTGAACAGCCTGCCGGTGCGCCCCGGCGTGAAGGCCAGTGGCGCGTAAACCGCGACCAGCGTCGCGGTCATCGTGACGATGGCAAAACCGATTTCGCGCGCGCCTTTGATGCTGGCTGAGAACGGGTCCATGCCTTCTTCGATGTGGCGAAAGATGTTCTCCAGCATGACGATGGCGTCATCAACCACCAGTCCGATTGCGAGCACCAGTGCCAGCAAGGTCAGCGTGTTGATGGTGAAACCCGCCAGTGCCATCAGCGCAAACGTGCCGACCAGGCTGACCGGAATGGTGACGAGGGGAATCAGCGAGGCGCGCAGTGTTCGCAGAAACACGAAGATCACCAGCGCCACCAGCGCGACTGCTTCGATGATGGTGCGGTAAACGTTTTTGACCGATCGGTCAATGAACAGTGAGTTGTCGCTGGCGATTTCGACCCGCAGTTCGGCTGGCAACTCGGCCCTCAGTTTGGGGATGATCTCGCGCACGCCTTTTGACAGATCGAGCGGATTGGCCGTGGCCTGCCGGATCGCCCCCACCGCCACTGCCGGCCGGCCATTTAGACGCACGGCCGTGCGTTCGTCGGCAGCGCCTTCCTCCACCCGCGCGACGTCGCGCAGCTTGACTGAAAAGCCGTTGACGCTGCGGATCACGATGTCACCAAACTGGCCGGGCCGCGTCAGATTGGTCTGCGACGTGACGCTGAATTCGCGCTGCTGCGACTCAATGCGGCCGGCCGGCAGCTCCAGGTTGTTGCGCCGGATGGCGTCTTCCACGTCTTGCGTGGTCAGGCGCAACGCGGCAAGCTTGTCGGTGTCGAGCCAGACCCGCATCGCATATTTGCGCTCGCCAAAAATACGCACGTCGGCGACGCCGGTCACGGTTTGCAGGCGCGGCTTGACGATGCGGTTCACCAGATCGTTGATTTGCAGCGGCGTCATCGAATCGCTCGAAAATCCGATTTGAATCACCGGAAACGCGTCGGCTTCGACTTTGGATATCACCGGCTCTTCAATCGCCTGCGGCAATTTGTTGCGCACGCGCGAGGTGCGGTCGCGCACCTCGGCGGCGGCCGAGTCGGCGTCTTTCTCTAGCCTGAATTTCACCGTGATTTGAGCCTGGTCGGCGCGGCTGATGGAGGTGATGACATCGACCGCATCAATACCGGCAATCGAGTCTTCCAGCGGCTTGGTAACTTGCGACTCAATTACCTCGGCCGAGGCACCCGGGTAACGCACGCTGACGGTGACGACCGGTTCGTCGATCTTCGGGTACTCGCGCACCGCCAGGCGGTTGAAGCTGACCGCGCCAATCAGAACGATCAACAGCGACAGCACAGTGGCAAATACCGGGCGGCGGATCGAGATTTCAGCGAGCTGCATGGCGGGGATCCCGGAACGGAGGAATGGGCAACTTCGCGGCCTCAGGCCGGGTCACGCAACGCAGGTAGCACGGTGCGCGGGCGCTCCGATGCAGTGGGCTTGGCGGCCGAGCCCGTGTTGGCAGGCCGCACCGAGGCACCGGCAAGCGCCACGCCGCACGGATTGGGACCGGCAGGCGCTGCAGCCGCTGCAGCCGCACTTGGCCCGCCTGGCGAAGCGCCCGGCCCGCCAAACGAACCCCCGCCCCCGTTTGGCCCCGAGCCTGCACGAGGGGCACCGAGTTCAATCACACTGACTTTCGTGCCGTCTTTTTGAACCCGCTGCTGACCGGTCGTCACGACGGTATCGCCAACTTCGAGGCCCTCCAGAATCTCGACCTTGCCGGGGCTGCGCAGGCCGACCTTGACCTCGACCCATTGGCTGACCCTGTCGCCCTCACCCGGCTTGCCGAGCAGCTTGATGACGAATTGTTTGCCGCCCTGCGGAACGATCGCTTCTTCGGGAATCACGCGGGCATTCTCGCGCTCGCCGAATACGGTAGTGACGCGCGCAAACATGCCGGGCCGCAGTTGCAACAAACGGTTATCAACGCAGCCGCGCACGCCGACTGAGCGGCCATTGGCATCGATCAGCGGGTCAATCGCCTGCACTTGCGCCGTGTAGCTGTGCCCCGGCAAAGCGTCGATGCCCAGCACGACGGTCTGGCCGCGTTTGAGCTTGCTCTGGTAGCGCTCGGGCAGGCGGAAATCGACGTAAATCGCGTCCATGTCTTCGATGTTGACGATGTCGGCACCGTCCTTGAGGTAGTCACCGACATTGACCTGCCGGATGCCGACGAGGCCGTCAAATGGCGCAAGAATTTTCAACCGCGCGGCGCTCGCCCTGGCCAGTGCCAGCTTCGCCTGCGCGACCTCCAGATTGGCCGCGCTCTCATCAAGCGAGCGGCGGCTGATGAAGTTCTCGGCGACCAGTTCCTGATTGCGTTTCTGGTTGGCCTGCGCAATCAACAGCTCGGCCTGGCTTTGCTGCACCTGCGCCAGCGGCAGCTGGTCATCGAACTGCACCAGAACCTGGCCCTTGCGCACGCGCTGGCCGTCGGTGAAATTAAGCTGGGTGATGCGGCCACTGACCTCGGGCCGCAAGATGACGCCGCGCCGTGAACGCAAGCTGCCCACCGCTTGAGCGTCGTCGGTCAGCCGGGCCAGCTCGACGCGTGCGGCCTCGACGGTCGGGGTTTTGCCGCCACCGGGTGTACTCGCCGATGGCTGCGCGGCGTTCGGGCTGCCCGAACCGGCAGCAGCCGTGGCCGACGTGGCCGACGCAGCGTCTGTTCGGCCTGTGGAAAGGGGCTTTTGGAACCACCAGGCCGCAGCACAAGCGGCTGCAATGCCGGTGATGGCAACCGCTGTGTAAAGTGCTTTTGAGGCCATGAATGGACGTTAATACACGGGAAAGAAAATGTCTTTCAATGTAGCAGTGTGACGCCCGCGAACCTGCAACATTCGAGCCGGGTTTTCCATGTCAAAGCGGGCCCTCGCCAGACTTGCGATTGCGCCATACGCGGGCAGGAGACGCCGCTGCAATTCAAATCCGCCCCAGCGCGCGCTCCACGCCCTTGTTCGCCAGCGCGTCTGCGCGCTCATTGCCTGGGTCGCCGGCATGGCCCTTGACCCAGCGCCAGTCGATGCGGTGTCCACTTGATGCAAGCAGCGCGTCCAGCTTTTGCCAGAGATCAACATTTTTCACGGGCGCTTTGGCTGCCGTGCGCCAGCCTCTTGCCTTCCAGCCCGTTATCCATTCGGTTATGCCTTTGCGCACATATTCACTGTCGAGGTAGAGCGTGACCGTGCAGGGGCGTTTGAGCACTGTCAGCGCCTCGATGACGGCCGTCATCTCCATGCGGTTGTTGGTAGTGGCCATCTCGCCGCCAAAGATTTCTTTCTCGGTGCTCCCCAGGCTGAGCACCGCCCCCCAGCCGCCCGGGCCGGGGTTGCCCTTGCAGGCCCCGTCGGTGTAGATCACCACGGTCTGCATCGTTTGCTGTGCGCTGTCATTCATCGGACTTTGGTCAATCTCGCCACGGCGATCAGGTCATAAAAATAAGGGGCTGCTGCGCTGTGGCACAGCGAGGTGGCCGTTAAGGACCCTCTGCATAACTCCCTGCGGTCTGTGGTAGCGCGGGCTCGGGCGGTCCGCCGCGTTGTTTTTCTTGCCAATAGCGATGCTATTGGCCGCAAAAAGACGCCTTGCGGCCCATCCCGATCCGCGTACCACAGCTCCGCCAGAGTTATGCAGAGGGTCCC
>JANOOO010000017.1:0-1537 GCA_031421375.1 Polaromonas sp. | reverse complement strand
CGCCTGATGGGCCCCGTGATCCGCCTGCACCCGAACGACAACGTGGTGGTAGCGCGGGTCGATGTGCCAATCGGCACGGCCTTCGAGAGTGAGAGCGGCAAGCGCATCACCAGCCGGGCGCAGGTGACGGCGGGCTACAAGATTGCGACGAGGCACATCCCCAAGGGCCAGCCTATCTTGAAGTACAACGTCACCGTCGGCTTTGCCCATGTCGATATCGAGCCCGGCATGCTGGTTCACAGCCACAACACCGAGTTTCGCGAGTTCGACCGCGACTACGCCCATGCCAGCGAGTTCAAGAAGGTAGAGTTGTTGCCCGAGGCCGAACGCGCAACCTTCCAGGGCTATGTGCGATCCAACGGCAAGGTCGGTACGCGCAATTTCATCGGCATTTTGTCCACCGTCAACTGCTCGGCCACGGTGGTCAACAAGATCGCCGAATGGTTTACACCCGAGCGTTTGAAAGACTTTCCGAATGTCGATGGCGTGGTCGCGTTCAGCCACTCGATTGGTTGCGGCATGGAGATGAGCGGCGAGCCGATGCAACTGCTGCGCCGCACGATGGCTGGCTACATTCGCCACCCGAATCTAGCGGCTGCGATGGTGATCGGCCTGGGCTGCGAGCGCAACCAGCTCAAGGGCCTGCTGGAGCAGGAAGAGCTCGCCGCCAGCCCGCACCTGCACACCTTCATCATGCAGGAGACCGGCGGCACGCGAAAAACGATTGAAGCCGGTATTGAAGCGGTGCGCGCGCTGCTGCCCGAGGCCAACAATGCGCGGCGTGAAACCGTGTCGGCGAGTCACCTCAGTGTCGGCCTGCAGTGCGGCGGCTCCGACGGTTTTTCATCAATCACCGCGAACCCGGCACTCGGCGCGGCGGTCGATATTCTGGTGCGCCACGGCGGCACCGGCATCCTGTCGGAAACGCCCGAGATCTACGGCGTCGAGCACACACTGACACGGCGTGCCGCCAGCCGTGCCATTGGCGAAAAGCTGATCGAACGCATCCGCTGGTGGAAAGACGTTTACTCGGTTGGCCGCGACGTGCAGATCAACGGCCAGGTCAGCCCCGGCAACCAGATTGGCGGGCTGGCCAACATCTTTGAAAAGTCACTCGGCTCATCAATGAAAGGCGGCACCGGCCCGTTGATGGCGGTGTACCACTACGCCGAGCCGGTGACGACGCCCGGTTTTGTCTTCATGGACACGCCCGGTTTCGATCCAGTTTCGGCCACCGGCCAGATCGCCGGCGGTGCAAATTTGATTGCCTTCACGACCGGGCGCGGCTCGATGTTCGGCTCCAAGCCGGCACCGTGCATCAAGCTCGCGACCAACACGCCGATGTTCACGCGCCTTGAAGAAGACATGGACATCAACTGCGGCGAAATTCTCGACGGCACCGTCAGCGTGCAGGAGATGGGGCAGAAAATTTTCGAGCTGTTTTTGCGGACGGCCTCGGGCGAGGCGTCGAAAAGCGAGCTGCTGGGATTGGGCGACTATGAGTTCGTGCCGTGGCAGATCGGGATCATGAGCTGAC
>JANOOO010000016.1:0-1745 GCA_031421375.1 Polaromonas sp. | reverse complement strand
GATGCTGCTGCGCGTCGTCCACGAAACCCGCTACCGCTATACGCCGGGCGTCGAGACTGCGCAGCATGTGCTGATGATGCAGCCGCTGACCACCGCCGCGCAGCAACTGCGCCGGTTTTCGCTGGACATTGAACCGGCCCCCGCCACGCGCCACGCGCTGATCGACAGCTTCGGAAACACGCGCAGCTTCGTATCAATGCAAGCGTGGCACGACACGCTTGAAGTCACGGCCGAGGCGATTGTCTGCACTGCGCCAGCGACCGCCCTGTGCGACGACGCCGCCCGGTGCAGTGCATCCACCGTCATGCCCTGGGAGGCAGTGCGCGAACGCCTGCGCTACCGCGCCGGTGGCGGTTTTGACAGCGCCTCCGAATTTTTATTCGCCTCGCCCTATGTGCCGCGCAACGAAGCCTTCGCCGCGTTCGCCCGCCCCAGCTTCACCGCAGACCGGCCGCTGTTGCAGGCCGCGCAATGCCTGATGAGCCGCATCCATGAAGCCGTGCAGTTTCAGCGCGGCTGCACCGAAGTCGGCACGCCCGCGCTCGACGCGCTGCGCCAGGGCAAAGGCGTGTGCCAGGACTTCGCGCACATCATGGTGGCGTGCTGCCGCCAGATGGGTGTGCCGGCGCGCTACGTCAGCGGCTACCTGCTGACGCAGCCGCCACCCGGCCGGCCACGCCTGATCGGCAGCGACGCCTCGCACGCCTGGGCTTCGGTGTATTTGCCTGGTGCCGAGCCGAGCAGTGGCCAATGGTTCGACTTCGACCCGACCAACGACCGCAGCCCCGGCGAAGACTATGTGACGCTGGCCATCGGCCGCGATTTTCTCGATGTGTCACCGCTGCGCGGCGTGCTTCGCGGCGGGGCCAGGCACGTGCTTGATGTGGCTGTCACGGTCGAGCCGATTGACGATTTTCAGCTCACCGGATGAACTGCACGCCGGATCACAACCCCACAGAAGGAACCCAGTCGCTACGTTTTTTATAGCTGCTTGCGCCCGTCCGTATTGGACTGCAAGCGCTTTTTACTTAAGATTTGACTCAAATACTGCCTTTTTCACCCACCGCCCAAAAGGAAGCACCATGACCACCATCGCCGACAAACTCAAATCCCTCAACATCACCCTGCCGCCGGTTTCCACCCCCGCAGCCGCCTACGTGCCCTTCGTGCAAACCGGCAAACTGGTTTTCATCAGCGGCCACATCGCCAGGAAAGACGGCAAGCCCTGGGTCGGACAGCTCGGCAAAACCATGAACACCGATGAAGGAAAGCAAGCCGCGCGCGCCATTGCCATCGACCTGATGGGCAAGCTGCAAGCCGCAGCCGGTGACCTGCAAAAAGTCAAGCGCATCGTCAAGGTGATGAGCCTGGTCAACTCGACCGGCGACTTCACCGAGCAGCACCTGGTCACCAACGGCGCGAGCGAGCTGTTCGGCGAGGTGTTTGGCGAGGCCGGCAAGCATGCGCGCAGCGCGTTTGGCGTGGCGCAGATTCCGATGGGGGCTTGTGTCGAGATCGAGTTGATCGCGGAGCTGGTTTAGGGAAGCGCTGAACACGTCCGGCCGCGCGCGGCCAACTTGAAGCTGCACTCGACACAGGCACCCTTTTGTAAAATTTTTTAGGCAGACCTTGGCTTGAACGTCATGGCTTCAGCGGCACTTAATGCCGACAGCACCTCGCCACCATGCGCGTGCCCCTGTTGAACAATCGAGTCGAATTTCTTCCACTCCAGCATGCCCACGCGC
>JANOOO010000015.1:0-3651 GCA_031421375.1 Polaromonas sp. | reverse complement strand
GCCAGCGCCGAAGGGCTGGCGGTGCGCTTTGAAACGGCCGATGCCGAGGCCCTGCCTTACGCGGATGGATCCTTCGATGTGGTGCTATCAACCTTCGGCGTGATGTTCACGCCGAACCAGGAAAAAGCCGCCAGCGAGATGGCGCGCGTCTGCAAATCGGGCGGCAAGATCGGTCTGGCCAACTGGACGCCAGCCAGCTTCATCGGCTCACTGTTCAAGCTGATCGGCGGCTATCTGCCGCCACCCGCAGGCGTCAAGCCCCCGTCGCTGTGGGGAACCGAAGAACACCTGCGCGTGCTGTTCGGAGACCGGCTCGCCACACTGGACGCAGAGCGCAAGCACTTCGTGTTTCGCTATCGCACGCCACAGCACTGGATCGACACCTTCCGAACCTATTACGGACCAGTGCAAAAAGCCTTCATCGGTGTTGGCCCGGAGCGTGAGGAGCAGCTCAACGCTGACCTGATAGCACTAGTCAAACAATTCAATCGGGCGGACGATGGCGCGATGGTGGTGCCGAGTCAATACCTTGAAGTGGTGATCAAGACGCGCTAATTCGGTACACGGACGGGCGGGAGCCGCGCGCCAGGCGCAGGCCCCGCTCAAGTCAGTGTGATTGGGATTAACCCTCTCTACAGCGACCATTTTGCAGCGGCAAACCGAGAGCTGCGCTGCACCCTGTGGCGATTGCATTTGCCCGACTCTGGCGGTATAAACGACCGGATTCGCGTACTCGCGCGAAGCCGGTCGTTGCGCGTGACGGGCCACAATTCCCAACCATAAAGTCAGTTGGCGCAACCGGCGAGATTAGCAAAAGCAGGAGACAAAACCATGCCCTCAAGAAGAAAAATCATCACTACCGCAGCACTGATTGCCGCGCCTTCGCTCTGGCTGGGCGCAGCCCGCGCCGCCGACCCCTACCCGGCCAAACTGATCACCCTCGTCGTGCCGCAGGCACCGGGCGGGGCCAACGACATCATGGGCCGCGCGCTGGCACAAAAGCTGGCAACCACCATCGGCGCGCCGGTCATGGTCGAGAACAAGCCCGGTGCCGGTGGCAACCTTGGCACCGCGCTGGTTGCGCGCGCGCCCAAAGACGGCTACACCCTGCTGCTCAACGCACAAAGCGTGCAGACCATCAACCCGTTTTTGTATCGCAATGCGGGCTTCGATCCGGTCAAAGATTTCGAGCCGGTGATGGTCGTCGGCTCGGCCCCTTACATGCTGGCGGTGAACCCGACTTTCCAGCCGAAGAGTCTGCGTGAACTGGTTGCACTGGCGAAAGCGCAGCCGGGCAAGATCAACTACGCGTCGGCCGGCAACGGCACCGTTAACCACATGCTTGGCGAGATGCTCAAACTGTCCGCTGGCATCGACATCGTTCATGTGCCCTATCGCGGCGCGGCACCGGCTGCGACCGACGTGGTGGCTGGCGTGCTGCCAATGACCTTCGGCAGCTTTGCGAGCCTGATGCCTTTTGTGCGCAGTGGCCAGCTGCGCGCGCTAGCCGTTTGCGGCGAGCAGCGCACGCAGCTCGCGCCCGACCTGCCGACGCTGGCCGAAACCATTCCCGGGCTGCACGCCAACGCCTGGTATGGCCTGTTCGCGCCAGCGGGCACGCCCCGGGACGTGATCACCAAACTGCACAGCGAGATCACGAAACTGCTGGCCGGTGCCGACATGAAGGAGCGCCTCGCGGGGCTGGGCATCGAGCCCACGCCGAGTACGCCCGAGCAGCTTGCCAGCTTGCTTAAAGAAGAGATGGCGCGCTGGGGCGCGATCGTGAAAGCCTCGGGTGCGCAGCTTGACTGATGAGGCCAGCGACCGGCTTGCCGCTGCCCAGGCCTTGCGCACCCAGCACCGGTCGCGCCAGCGCTTTGCCGCGCTTTCGCTTGACGGGCAGCCCCTGTCGCCATTCGATGCCTACGCCGTGCAGGCGCTGCATGTTGCCGAGCTGCGCCGCGAACTGGCGAGCGACGTGGCGGGCTACAAAATCGGGCTGACCTCGCAGGCGATGCAGCAAATGTGCGGCATTGCCCACCCGGTTTACGGCTGCGTATTGGAGTGCCGCGTGGCGCACGGAATCGGCAAAGCGTCACTTGCCGACCATGGCCGGCTCGGTGTTGAATTTGAAGTTGCCGCACGGCTAGGCCAGGATATTCACCTTGAGCCGGGCGACGATCCTCTGGCGCGGGCCCTTGATGCCGTTGATGCGTTCGCGATTGCGCTTGAACTGGTCGATGACCGCCATGCCGACTATGCGTGCATCGATGCGCCTTCCCTGATTGCCGACAACGCGTGGAATGCCGGTGTGGTGCTCGGCACCTGGACGCCCGCCTCCCATGCGTTGACCCAGAGCCCTGGCGAGCTGTTCGTCGATGGGCAGTTGCTTGACCAGGGTTGCATCGGCGAGGGCGCGGCACACCCGCTGGCTTCGCTCGCCTGGCTGGCGCAGGCTCTGCATGAGCAGGGACGATTTTTGCAGCGCGGCCAGTTCGTGATGACAGGCAGCATCGTGCGCACCCGGTTTCCTGACGCGGCTGGGCCCTGGCGCTTCGCGCTGGCTGGCCTCGGCTCAGTTGGGCTGAACGTAACGCTGTAGGCTCCGGCAGCAAGCCTGGATCCGTATCCGTATCAAATAGGCCCTAAGCCCCCTATATTCGGGCGAAAGCAGCTATTAAATTAATAGCCAAAGCCGAGCATTCAACGTTCTACCTGGTGTGAGTTGATGCTGGCGGGTATCGGCACCACCCTGCTTCGTCCAACCTCCCCCGATTGCCGCTCCGCGCGGTTTGCGCTGACAGGCTCATTGGCCTTCATGGGCTTCACATCGGGCTGCTGGCTTTATCCGGCGCTCAGCACCTGGCGTTCAGCGCTCCGCGCCGCGCCAGTTCCGCATGACCACGCCGTCGCAGTGCCGACAAGCTGCTTCGCCTGTCAATGGCTTGATTGGCCGCTTCGATGCGCGCTCAACATCGCCCTTTGTGTAGGCTCGTTCCGGGACCGGCGCGGCCCAGCGGCCTACGCCAAACATAGGCGAATGACCGGGAATTTTCCAGGCGTGCGGCGCGCCGTCAAATTCAACGATCTGGCTCAGCGGGCCGGCATGACTGACTTCATGCAGAAGATGGGGGTACACACCGACGCATCGGGCCTGATTGCCAATATCGCGAAGTGGTTTATCCGGCTGATCGCGCTCGTCGTGGCGTTTGACGCGCTGGGCCTGCTGGCTGTCTCGGACGTGCTGCGCCAGTTGCTGCTCTGGCTGCCGAATCTGGTGGTCGCAATGGTGGTGCTAGTGGTGGCCGGACTGCTGGCGACGGCGCTTGGCAAGATCGTCCGCGGGGCAAGCGCGCAGGCCGGATTCACCAACCCCAACACGCTCGCCACCGTCGCCAAAGTCGCGGTGTGGGGTTTTGCGATTGTGGTTGCGCTCAACCAAATCGGCATCGCCGAGACGCCAGGATTCTGGCCGAATTGAAAAAGTCGGCGGATGAGGCTGCGCCGAAGCTGAAGCAGGCCGCCGATGCGGCGAAAAGCCAGGCTACGCGCGAGCTCAGTACATAAACCAGTCGTCACCCTCTACGCGGCACGGATGCCTGACTGCCAGCGCGCCATTCGCCGTTAACAGGAGTCCCGCCGATATTGCGA
>JANOOO010000014.1:0-2278 GCA_031421375.1 Polaromonas sp. | reverse complement strand
ATGCTCGCTCTACACGCAGTGGCAAAGGCCTGAAGACATGAACCCGCTGCGGCTCAAGACCATCTCGCACTTCTTTGAGCATTACAAAGATTTGGAAGAGGGCAAGTGGGTCAAGGTTCTGGGCTGGGAAGGCCCGGACGCGGCCAAGAAAGAGATCACCGACGGCATGGCTAACTATGAGGCGGCCAAGGGCGTATAAGCCCCGAGACAGGGCCCGGCCAGACTGTCAAGCCGCGTCGGATCTGCAGAAAAGCGCCCCAACGGGCGCTTTTTTTTATCGAATTGACTTCTCGTCCAATAGGGACGAGCTGAAACAGCTACCAAAATCGTAGCGGAAGCGCCTCGCACATTCATTTAGGCGCACCTCGATCCGCCGGAATAGTACGTCCGGAAATACTTACTCCTGATGCTCAGTGGGGCAAGACTCTGCCGATGCATGCTGTAGGGAATTTCTTGCTGCCGGCGGCTGCGTTTCACAGTTGCACGCGTCGATTCCTACGTCCGCGCGGTGAGACGTCCCACCCGCAGCAAAACCCCGGCGTTTTAACTTGAGCGCACCTGTAGTCCGCAGCGCATCGCGCGCATGAGCCGGGTTTCACGGCGGCGTCAACGCACTCCGCCGCGCGCCGGGTTCAACCAACATGCAACTGCCTGCAGGTGTCAGCCCGTCCTCACCCCTTAACCCCAACCTACCTTAAAGGAACCCCATGAAAGCCCTTGTTTACAACGCCACCCGCGACGTTTCGGTCAAAAACATGCCGGACGCGAAAATCGAGCGTCCCACCGATGTCCTGGTGAAGGTCACCACGGCCAACATCTGCGGATCGGATCTTCATATGTACGAAGGCCGCACCAACATGGAATCGGGCCGGATTCTTGGCCACGAAAACCTCGGCGTGGTGATCGAAGCAGGCAAGGCTGTAGACCGCGTCAAAGTCGGCGACGTGGTGTGCCTGCCATTCAATATCGGTTGCGGCTTTTGCGAGAACTGCGAGCGCGGTTTTAGCGGTTACTGTCTGACCGCCAATCCGGGCAGTGCGGGTGCGGCCTATGGCTTTGCCGGTATGGGCCCTTTTAGTGGTGGCCAGGCCGAGTTGCTGCGCGTTCCTTACGCCGACTACAACTGCCTGGTTCTGCCGCCCGACGCCATCGAAAAGGAGAACGACTACGTGATGCTGTCCGACATCTTCCCGACTGGCTACCATGCGACCGAGCTGGCTGGTGTGAGGCCGGGCGACACGGTCGTCATCTACGGCGCGGGGCCGGTTGGCCTGATGGCCGCTTATTCCGCCAGCATCAAAGGAGCCAGTCAGGTCATGGTGGTCGATACGCACAAAGACCGCTTGAAGCTTGCCGAAAAGCTCGGTGCCATCGTCATCGACGACACCGAAGGCCGCGGCGTCGAGCGCGTGATGGACCTGACCGGCGGACAGGGCGCTGACCGGGGCTGCGAATGCGTCGGCTATCAATGCTGCGACAGGCACGGCCATGAAGTTCCCAACCTGACGATGAACAATCTGGTGGAGACCGTCAAGGCCACCGGAACCATCGGTGTGGTCGGCGTCTTCATCCCCGAAGACCCGGGAGCCAAGGACGAGTTGGCTAAGAAGGGCCAGATGGCTTTCGACTTTGGCAAGTTCTGGTTTAAAGGCCAGAAGATCGGCACTGGGCAGGCCAATGTCAAAGCCTACAACCGCAAGCTCTGCAACTTGATTCACACCGGCAAGGCCAAGCCCTCGCTGATTGTTTCTCACGAGTTGGCGCTCGAACAGGCGCCAGACGCCTACAAGCACTTTGACCAGCGGGACAAAGGGTGGACCAAGGTGGTGTTGAAGCCGGGCAAATAATCGGAGGCGCTGCGCCAAGGGGCAGTGCGCAGGTGCCCGTAGTGTGGTTTTGCAATCAATCAAGCTCGTTTACACAGTTCGGCGGCATTCGTGCTTGCAACCACAAGGACATTTGTCACGTTCAATGCGGCCTTCCGTCGGCGTTGCGAATTCGGTACGAGACGACCCGGATATCGGAACTTATCCATTGCCGTGATGATCTATCACGGGTAAATTGAAGGTCTAACGATGTAATTTCAGCGTGGCGACGGGAGCGGTTCTTCGGAGGTGTTTCTGTCATGGCTTGGGGTTCCCGGTCGCTGCGCGCAATGGAGGTTCTATGGATGTCGTCCGTAATTTTCTGACACGTTACGAGCAGACGCGCGAGCAGGAGATGTCAATCGAGGAGTACCTCGAAGCCTGCAAGCGTGACCCTCTCGTCTATGCCATCG
>JANOOO010000013.1:0-1898 GCA_031421375.1 Polaromonas sp. | reverse complement strand
CAGCGCGAAGCGCTCAAAAAATACACGATGGACCTGACCGAGCGCGCCCGCATGGGCAAGCTCGACCCGGTGATTGGCCGCGACGACGAGATTCGCCGTGCCATCCAGGTGCTGCAGCGGCGCACCAAAAACAACCCGGTGCTGATCGGTGAGCCCGGCGTTGGCAAAACGGCGATTGTCGAGGGCCTGGCGCAGCGCATCGTGGCCGGCGAGGTTCCCGAATCGCTCAAAGGCAAGCGCGTGTTGAGCCTGGACATGGCGGCGCTGCTGGCCGGCGCCAAATTTCGCGGCGAGTTTGAAGAGCGGCTTAAAACGGTGCTCAAGGAACTCGCCAAAGACGAAGGCCAGACCATTGTTTTTATTGACGAGCTGCACACCATGGTGGGGGCCGGCAAGGCCGAAGGCGCAATGGATGCGGGCAACATGCTCAAGCCTGCCTTGGCGCGCGGCGAGCTGCATTGTGTGGGTGCCACCACGCTCGACGAGTACCGAAAATACATCGAAAAAGACGCGGCACTGGAGCGGCGCTTTCAGAAGATTCTGGTCGGTGAGCCCACCGTCGAGGCGACGATTGCCATCCTGCGCGGGCTGCAGGAAAAGTACGAGGCGCACCACGGCGTGCAGATTACCGACCCGGCCATCGTCGCGGCGGCCGAGCTCTCGCACCGCTACGTCACAGACCGCTTTCTTCCCGACAAAGCCATCGACCTGATTGACGAGGCGGCCGCCAAGGTCAGGATCGAGATTGATTCCAAGCCGGAAGTGTTGGACCGGCTGGACCGTCGGCTAATCCAGTTGCAGATTGAACGTGAAGCCGTGCGTCGCGAGAAAGACGATTCCTCGCTCAAGCGTTTTGGCCTGATTGCCGAAGAAATCGAGAAACTGCAAAAAGAAATTGCCGACCTCGACGAAATTTGGCAGGCCGAAAAAGCTGAAGATCAGGGCTCCAAAGGCTTGCTCGAAGAGCGCGACAGCATTCGCTTTCAGATCGAGGAGTTCACCCGAAAGGGCGACTTCAACAAAGTCGCTGAGCTGCAATATGGCAAGTTGCCCGATCTGGAAAAGCGGCTGAAAGCGGCGCAGGACCGCGAAGCCCAAAAGGGCACCGGCAGCACGCCCAAACTGCTACGCACGCAAGTCGGTGCGGAGGAAATCGCAGAGGTCGTCAGCCGCGCCACCGGTATTCCGGTCGCCAAGATGATGCAGGGCGAAAGAGAAAAGCTGCTGCAGATGGAGGCAAAACTGCACGAGCGCGTGGTGGGCCAGGCCGAAGCCATTGGCGCAGTGGCCAACGCGATTCGCCGCTCGCGCTCGGGCTTGAGTGATCCGAACCGTCCGACCGGCAGCTTCCTGTTCCTCGGCCCCACTGGCGTCGGCAAAACCGAGCTGTGCAAGGCGCTGGCCGGCTTTTTGTTCGATAGCGAAGACCACCTGATTCGCGTCGATATGAGCGAGTTCATGGAGAAGCATTCGGTCGCCCGTCTGATCGGCGCGCCACCGGGTTATGTTGGTTACGAAGAAGGCGGGCATTTGACCGAAGCGGTGCGGCGCAAGCCCTACAGCGTGCTGCTGCTCGACGAGATCGAAAAAGCCCACCCCGACGTGTTCAATGTGCTGCTGCAGGTGCTTGACGACGGCAGGCTCACTGACGGACAGGGCCGTACTGTCGATTTCAAAAACACCGTGATCGTGATGACCAGCAACATCGGCTCGCCGATCATCCAGACCATGGTCGGCCAGCCCTACGAGGACATCAAGGACGCCGTGACGGATGAGCTGAAGAACTACTTCCGCCCCGAGTTTTTGAACCGCATTGACGAAACCGTGGTCTTCCACGCGCTGGATGCGAAAAACATCGAATCCATCGCCCGGATTCAGCTCAAGGTGCTGATGGCGCG
>JANOOO010000012.1:0-1876 GCA_031421375.1 Polaromonas sp. | reverse complement strand
GCACTCTCCAGTGGCGGGCGCGATCACCGGCAGGGGCGTGCCGGCGCTGTTGACCCAGCGGTTGCCAATCAGGTGGCCGTAGCGCGGCTGCCCGGCATGATGGCCAGTGGCGCTTGGATAAAGCTCAGGGTTATTGCAATGCATCGTCAACTTCGTAAAAGAAATACGCAGAACGCGAAAACAGGAGCGCATTCAATAGGCGTATTTTTCGGCTTGGCCCTTGTGGTGTCCATGGGGATTTCGGCAACGCTGACTTGTTGAATTGCGAACCGGCTGCATGACGGTGCGAAGTTGGCGCGACAGGTCAACGCGGCGATGAGCGCTGCCTGCATTGGTGACCGTGGAAGGCATCAGGGTGGACCTGCCGCCGTGACTGTACGCACAGCTTGTCGCCGTGGCGCTATGTACAAAAGCGGCCGTGCGCGCTTCGTCCTGGGATTTCCAGGACCTGCGGTTGATCAACTCGCACTCCAGGCTGGCAAAGAAACTCTCGGCCATGGCGTTGTAGTAGGCGTCGCCCACCTTGCCCATCGAGGGCCGCACCCCCATCTCGCGGCAGCGGCTGCCAAAGGCAATTGGCGCGCTGGCTGCCCTGGTCCGAATGATGGATGACCGAATCGGGTCTTCGAGTGTGCAGTGCCATGTTCAACGCCCCCAGCACCAGATCGGCCGTCATGCGCTCGCCCATGGCCCAGCCCACCACCTTGCGGCTGAAGGCGTCCAGCACGATGGACAGATACAGGAAACCGGTCCAGGTGGGGATGTAGGTCATGTCGGCCACCCACAGCCGGTCGGGACCATCGGCGTGGAACTGGCGATTGACCAGATCGGGCGCTGGACGTTGGCGCGGGTTGCGCTCGGTGGTCACGGTGAAGCCGCGCCTCCTGCTGACGCCCTGGATGTCGGTCTTTTGCATCAGGCGCGCCACACGCTTGCGGCTGACGGCGTGCCCCGCATCACGCAGCTCGGCGCGCACCCTGGGCATGCCATAGGTTTCATCGGAGTCCTGGTGCACCTTTCGGATGGTCTCGGTGAGCACCAGGTTGGCCATCGCTCGGGCGCTGGGTGGGCGATGCAGCCAGTCGTAATAGCCGCTGGGCGAGACCTTCAGGGCTTTGCACATGCCACGCACGCTCAATGCGTTGTTGGCGTCGGCCTGGTTCGCACTCACGAGTTTGTAGACGGCGTGAACGTCTTCTCGCTTTTGCCGGCAAACCAGGCCGTAGCCTTTGCCAGGATGTCGCGCTCCTGCTTGATCTGCCGGTTCTCGTGGCGCAGGCGCACCAACTCCTTGCGCTCGGTCGTGGTCAGGCCTTCCTTGCCGGTGATCGGTGTGCCGCGATCCCGTGCGTCCTGCACCATCCAGTTGGCGATGCTCTGCGCAGTCGGGCCGAACTCACGCGAGAGCTGCGCGGGCGTTCGGCCAGCACGGGCCAGCTCAATGATCTGTTGGCGAAACTGTGCCGGGTACGGCGGCTTTGATTTGGGCATTTCGGACTCCTTCTTTCATAACGGTAAGGTGTCCGTGAAAAGGGGTCAACTTCACATTGAGCCACACTTGACAGGCTTCAAGCTCGCCATGCAGAACGGCCTTGCTCAAGCACACCACAACCCGGGGTGGGGCCTTGGACCTTGGACGCCACAAGTAGCGCCGAGTTGCCGGAACTCAGGTGCGGCTCAGGATGCGATCAACAAAGGCCCTGTGCGCTTCGTAGGCCTGTCTTGCCGCCCGAGTTCCGGCATCTAGGAGGGCTTGCCGCGTAGGGCTGTCAGCGAGGTCGAGCCGCTCGAACGCTTGGCTGCCCTCGGGGGCGATGTGATTGATCCGCAAGTACCGGTTCCCCAAGACCCGCTGCGCCTGCGCGGCAGCGGTTTG
>JANOOO010000011.1:0-1656 GCA_031421375.1 Polaromonas sp. | reverse complement strand
GGGAAGCGCCAGCGGCACCCTCCCCATGTCCGGCAAATTCGGCAGCCCGGGCGTGCCGATGTACGGTTACAGCGTCAAGCTGCTGCACGAATCGACTGGCGAAGAACTGACGCTGCCAAACGAAAAAGGTGTGGTGGTGCTAGTTGGCCCGACGCCGCCGGGCTTCATGCAAACCATCTGGCAGGACGACGCGCGTTTCGTCAACACCTACTGGAAAAGCATTCCCGGCAAGCTGGTCTATAACACCTTCGATTGGGGCATTCGCGATGAAGAGGGCTACTACTTCATCCTCGGGCGCACCGATGACGTGATCAACGTTGCCGGGCACCGGCTCGGTACGCGCGAGATCGAGGAGAGCATTTCGGGCCACGCGCAGGTGCTTGAGGTTGCTGTCGTCGGCGTCGCCGATGCGCTGAAAGGGCAGGTTGCGATGGCCTTTGTCGTGCCGCGCGATTCGGCACTGTTGCAGGGCGCTGCGGCAGCGCTCAGGCTCAGGCTCGAAGGCGAAATCATGAAGCGCGTCGATGGTGATCTCGGCGCGGTGGCGCGGCCGTCGCGCGTGCGCTTCGTCGGTGTGTTGCCAAAAACCCGCAGCGGCAAATTGCTGCGCCGCGCCATTCAGGCGGTCTGCGAGGGCCGTGACCCGGGCGATCTGACAACGCTCGACGACCCGGCAACGCTGCAGCAAATTCGGGACTCAATGACCTCCTGATCCAATACGGACGGGCGAAAGCAGCTATTAAATTAAGAGCAACCCGAACGTCCTGCCTGCATCTGTTGCGTGTCGCTGCAAATAGCTTATGAACGGCATGGACTCGTTCAGTGGCACAATTTCCGCTGTTCTGAAGGCCCTTCCTGCCACAGTCGCATCCGCTAATCGGTTCAGCCGTGTTGCGGAAGGTTATCCACCCGCTTATGTTTCCCCAAGGGAAACGGAGGTCAGCGCCCTATGTCGTCCATTCCACAAACGCCAGCCCAGCTTGCGTCCAGCGCCCCGTCGGTTTATACCGGCTATCAGGGCAACACCTTTCTCTTCGGCGGCAACGCGCCGTATGTCGAAGAGATGTACGAAAACTACCTCGACAACCCCGGCAGCGTGTCGCATAGCTGGCGCGATTACTTCGACGCGCTGCAGCATGTGCCGGCCGTCGATGGCAGCAACGCCAAAGACGTGCCGCATTTGCCCGTCATCAACGCTTTTTCAGAGCGCGCCAAGCAGGGCCAAACCCGCACCGTGGTCGCCAACGCTGATGCCGAATTGGGCCGCAAGAGCACGGCCGCGCAGCAACTGATTGCCGCTTACCGAAACGTCGGAGCGCTCTGGGCCGACCTGGACCCGCTCAAGCGCGCCGAGCGCGAACACATTCCCGAGCTTGATCCGGCGTTTTACGGCTTCACCGACGCCGACCAGGAAACGGTTTTCGACACCAGCAACACCTTTTTTGGCAAAGACACGCTGAGCCTGCGCGAGCTGATGAACGCGCTGCGCGAAACCTATTGCGGGACCATCGGTGCCGAGTTCATGTACACCACCGACCAAATCCAGAAGCGCTGGTGGCAGCAGAAACTTGAGAGCGTGCGCAGCAAGCCGCATTTCTCGAAAGAAAAGAAGCTGCACATCCTCGACCGCCTGACAGCGGCTGAGGGCCTGGAGCG
>JANOOO010000010.1:0-2424 GCA_031421375.1 Polaromonas sp. | reverse complement strand
CTTGAGCTTGTCGGTGTCGCCCATCTCAACGGTCATGTTGGCGGCAAAAAACTCGGCCGTGAAATGCACCTTGAGCCAGGCCGTGTGATAGGCCAGCAGCGCGTAAGCGGCCGAGTGCGACTTGTTAAAACCGTAGCCCGCAAACTTCTCCATCAGGTCGAAAACCTCGTCGGCTTTTTGCTCGCTCAAGCCATTGAGGCTGGCACCCTTGCGGAAAATATCCCGCTGGGCGTCCATCTCTTCCTTCTTCTTTTTGCCCATCGCGCGGCGCAGCATGTCGGCACCGCCGAGCGAATAGCCGCCCAGAATCTGCGCAGTCTGCATCACCTGCTCCTGATAGACCATGATGCCGTAGGTCTCCTCCAGCATGGGCTTGACGCGCGGGTCGGGGTACTCGGGCGCTTCCTTGCCGTGCTTGCGCGCGATGTAGGTCGGGATCAGCTCCATCGGCCCGGGCCGGTACAGCGCATTCATCGCGATCAGGTCTTCGAGCCGATCCGGTTTGGCGTCCTTCAGCATGCGCTGCATGCCGACGCTTTCAAACTGGAACACCGCCTCGGTTTTGCCGTCTGCGAAAAGCTTGTAAACCCTGGCGTCGTCAAGCGGCAGGTCTTCAAAGCGAAAGTTTTTCTGCGCCGGATGCCGCTCGACTATGAACTGCCGCGCCAGCTCCAGAATGGTCAGCGTCGCCAGACCCAGAAAGTCGAACTTCACCAGCCCGATGGCCTCGACGTCGTCCTTGTCAAACTGGCTCACGGCCGAGCCGCTGCCGGGCTGGGCGTAGAGCGGGCAAAAATCGGTCAGCTTGCCCGGCGCAATCAATACGCCGCCAGCATGCATGCCAATGTTGCGCGTCAGCCCTTCGAGCTTGCGCGCCAGCGCCAAGAGCGTGGCCACGTCTTCTTCCTTGCGCTCGCGCTCGGCCAGAATCGGTTCGGCCTCGCTGGCATACACCAGCTTGTCGTTTTTATCGCGCACCGAAGGCGGCAATTGCAGCGTCACAGCCTGCCCCGGCTTGTTCGGAATCAGCTTGGAGATGCCATCGCAAAAACCGTAGGGAAAGTCCAGCACGCGGCCGACGTCGCGGATCGCCGCGCGCGCCGCCATGGTGCCAAAGGTGACGATCTGGCTGACCGCCTCTTTGCCGTATTTCGCCTTGACGTAATCGATCACGCGGTCGCGATTGGTCTGGCAAAAGTCGATGTCGAAGTCGGGCATCGATACCCGCTCGGGGTTCAAAAACCGCTCGAACAGCAGGTTGTAGCGCAGCGGGTCGAGGTCGGTGATGTTCAGCGAATAAGCCACCAGCGAGCCGGCACCCGAGCCGCGCCCCGGGCCGACCGGGCAACCATTGTTTTTAGCCCAGTTGATGAAGTCGCCGACGATCAGAAAGTAGCCGGGAAAGCCCATTTTCAAAATGGTGGCGATCTCGAATTCAAGCCGTTCGAGGTACGTTGGCTCCTTTGAACGTCGCAGTGCCTCGTCGGGGAACAGGTGCTTGAGCCGAGCCTGCAAGCCTTCGTGCGAAGCGTGGCGAAAGTAGGCGTCAATCGGCATGCGCACACCATCGACTTCGGGGGTGGGGTAGTGGGGCAACTGCGGCTTGCCGAGTTCGAGTTCGAGGTTGCAGCGCCTGGCGATCTCGACGCTGTTGGCGAGCGCCGACGGCACATCGGCAAACAGCTGCTTCATCTCGTCGGCTGACTTGAAATACTGCTCGCGCGTGAACTTGCGCACACGCCGCGCGTTGCCCAGAATCTCGCCGCCCGAAATGCAGACCCGCGCCTCGTGCGCCTCATAGTCGTCGGCTGTCAGAAACTGCACCGGGTGCGTCGCCACCACCGGCAAATTAAGCCGTGCCGCCAGCTGCACGGCTGCAACGACGTGGCGCTCGTCCTCTGGCCGCCCGGCGCGCTGCAATTCCAGATAAAAGCGGTGCGGGAACAAGCCGGCGAGGTGCAGCGCGTATTCGCTGGCACGTGACTCGTCGCCTTGCAGCAGCGCCTGCCCCACGGCCCCGCCCTGCGCACCCGACAGCGCCAGCAAACCTTCATTGAGCTCATGCAGCCAGTCGAGCTTGATGATGGCCTGGTCGCGCACCACGTTTTGCGTCCAGGCGCGCGTCAGCAGCTCCGACAAGTTGAGGTAGCCCCGGTGGTTTTGCACCAGCAGCAGCAGGCGGGCGGCGGGCGCGGCGGAATCCTTGCCCGGCACCTGCACCCAGACATCGGCCCCAATCAGCGGCTTGACGCCCGCAGAGCGCGCTTCGCGGTAAAACTTGACGGTGCCGAACAGGTTGCCGAGGTCGGTAATGGCCAGCGCGGGCTGGCGGTCAGCGGCGGCTGCGGCGACGATTTCGTCGATGCGGTTGGTGCCATCGACGACGGAATATTCGGTGTGGAGACGGAGATGAATGAACATCGG
>JANOOO010000009.1:0-10839 GCA_031421375.1 Polaromonas sp. | reverse complement strand
GCCACCACGACCGATGCGCCGACGAACACGCCCAACCAGGCCAGCCCAAACACCGTCATCGCGCCGAAATTTTTCCAGCAGGCCATCAGGCTGAAAAACAGGCTCTTGACCGGGCTGACGCCAAACCAGTGAACCAGCGCCGGTGCATGCCAGAACAACAATGAAAGCGGCAAATACAAAGCCATTGCGACCCACAGTGCCGCCTGAAAGTCGCCGCCCTTGATCATCTCTTCAGTCATCTTGCCGCCCACCAGATACAGCTTGGCGAACTGCCCGCCATCGACCAGCGCCGACAGGCCGATGACGACCAGAAAGCCTGCTGCATACAACGCACCCAGCACCACCATCGCCTGCTTGCTTTTTTGCCCGGCACGAAAGGCGGTGATCAGAATCGTCGGCATCGGGAACTTGCCCTTGCTGGCCTCTTCAGTCGCGGCCATCAGGCCCAGAGTTGCGGCGGGCAGCAAACCCAGCGCGAGCGCGGCGCCAATGAAGGGAATCAGCGTGGCCAGCGAGAGCATGGCCATGAACATGAAGAACAGGCCCGACATGGCCAGCGGCTGACGCAGAAAAGTCTTCATGCCCAGTTTGACCCAGGTCAGGCCGGTGCGGGCGGGAACGATGTTGAGTTTCATGGGGTCACGGATAAAACGGGGACGTACAAATACAAGTCAGGACAGGCACGCGAAGCGCTGCATTGCAGCCGGGAAGTTTGCCTGAAATCGCGAATTTGTCATTCAGGAGCCCTGCGTGAGTAGCCTTCAGTTGGGGCCATCGCGTCAAACGCAATGCGCCTGCCGGACGCGTGCGCGCAAGACACGCTCAAAATGCGTCGGGTCATGCGCCTTCAGCAACGCGGCTTCGCGCGGCAGATAAAAGTCCCACAGTCGCGACAGCCAAAAGCGCAGCGCAGCGGCACGCTGCAACGCGGGCAACAAGCGGCGTTCATGAACATTGAGCACACGTACCGACTGATAAGCATCCAGAAACGCGCGGGCGAGAGCGGGCTGATTCGCGCCGCTTTCCAGATCAACGCACCAGTCGTTTAAGCACACGCCGATGTCGAATAAAAACGTGTCGCAGCCGGCAAAGTAGAAGTCAAAAAATCCGGTCAGCTCGCCCTTGTCGAACATCACGTTGTCGCGAAACAGGTCTGCATGCACCGTGCCTTGCGGCAGGCCCTGCCAGGCAGGCGACGCTGCGATGTGATTTTGAAAGGCCAGCTCGCCGAGAATCAGGCTGCGCTGCGAGGGGTTCAAGTAAGGCAGTACCACCGGCACGGTTTCATTCCACCAGCCGAGGCCGCGCAGGCTGGGCTGGTGACGCGGGAAATCGTGGCCCGCCAGGTGCAGTCGCGCCAGCATGCTACCTACAGCGGCGCAGTGCTCAGCCGTTGGCGCGAGTTCGCTGTGGCCGCGCAGCCGGTTGACGACCGCAGCGGGCTTGCCCTTTAGCCGGTGCAGGATTTCACCCGACGCGTCGGCAGCCGGGTCAGGCACCGGAATGCCGCGCGCCGCCAGATGCTTCATCAGGTGCAGGTAAAACGGCAGTTGTGCAAATGTCAAACGCTCGAACAGCGTGAGCACGTAGCGGCCCGAGTCGAGGTCGATGAAGTAATTGGTGTTTTCAATGCCGCTGGCGCAGGGCGTGATGGTTTTGAGTTCGCCCAGCTGCAGCGGAGCCAGAAAGGTTTGGGCCTCGGCGAATGAGACTTCGGTGTATATGGCCATGCCTGAAAAACCGCTAAAGAAGAAGATGTGAAAAGGGCAGGCGCAGCCGCACGCAGACAGGCAAAAACACGCAGCTGCAGCCGGTCAGAACCTGAAAAGATTCCAGACACGCGACCCGTTGGTATCGCTGTTGCCAGCCGACGGTGCAGTGCCGCGTGCGCCAGTTGCCGGTTTGACCTCATAGGCCGGAACGGCGGCTTTCGGCTGCACCGTGATTTGCTGGGTTTCGCCGCCGACGCGCAACTCGTCGATGCGTGAGCCCGCGTCTTCGGTGCGAATGCGCTCAATGGCGGGCTCGCCGCCGGTCGCGGCTGGGGTGGGCGTGCCCGGCCGGCTCTGCTGGCGAGGTGAGGGCGTTTGCGCCAGAGCCACCGAAAAGGCCAGCAGCGCCAGGGCCGCTCCGGTCTGGCGGCAGGCCGTGTAAACGGTGTCGCGAACGGTGCAGCGGACAGTGTTGCGGACGGAAATTTTCATGCCTGCATTGTAGGCGGCGGGCCTGCCGCCGGGCCTGCGATGGGCAAGCTCTGGCCGGGTGTGCTTGCGTTTTTTCAGGTGCGGCGGCGCGCTGTATAACCAGTCCGATTACCCGACAATCGCCACCATGCAACCTGCTAAAAAAACCCTGCTTCTGGTCGATGGTTCAAGCTATTTGTACCGCGCTTTTCACGCCATGCCCGACTTGCGCGCCAACCCCGGCGACCCGCTGAGCCCGGCGACAGGTGCCATTCGCGGCATGATCAACATGATGCAAAAGCTGCGCAAGGACGTGCGTGCCGACTATGCGGCTTGCGTCTTCGACGCCAAAGGCCCGACCTTTCGCGACGCGCTGTACCCGCAGTACAAGGCCCAGCGCTCGCCCATGCCCGACGACCTGCGCAGCCAGGTCGAGCCGATTCACGAGGTGACTCGCTTGCTCGGCTGGAGCGTGCTCAATGTCCCCGGCGTCGAGGCTGATGACGTGATTGGCACGCTGGCCTGCATGGCCTCAAACCAGCAAATTGAAGTCATCATCTCCAGCGGCGACAAGGACCTGAGCCAGCTGGTCGATGAACACATCACCGTGATCGACACCATGAATGAGCGCCGCCGCGATCTGGCCGGCGTCGAAGCCGAGTTCGGCGTGCCACCGCGGCTGATGGTCGATTACCAGACGCTGGTCGGCGATACGGTCGATAACGTGCCGGGCGTGCCCAAGGTCGGGCCAAAGACGGCGGTGAAGTGGCTGCTCGAATACGGTTCGCTCGATGCATTGGTGGCGCGCGCGGCTGACATCAAAGGTGTTGTTGGCGACAACCTGCGCGCCTCGCTAGCCTGGCTGCCCAAGGGGCGCGAGTTGCTGACGATCAAGAAAGACTGCGATCTGGCAAGCTACATCGACGGCCTTCCCGCTATGGATTCAATAGCTATCTGCGACCAGCAGACGGGGGCTTTGAAGGCTTTTTATGAAAAATATGGCTTCAAGGGGCTGGTCCGGCAGATTGATGCTGAAAGCGCGCCACCCGAGCTGATCGGCGAGGCCAGCACCGCCAAACCGGCGAAACGCACGAACGGGGGATCGCCTGGCCTGTTTGATGAGCCGGAGATCGCCGACATCGCTGACAAGCCGCTGGCCGAGCGCGTCACCAACCTGAAGTACGAAACCATCGTGTCATGGGAGCGCTTCGATGCCTGGCTGGCCAGACTCGAAGCCGCCGAGCTGGTCGCCATCGACACCGAGACCACCTCGCTAGACGCGATGCGCGCCGAGATCGTCGGCATCAGCTTTGCCGTCACGCCGGGCGAAGCCGCCTACATTCCGCTCGCCCACGACTACCCCGACGCCCCGACGCAATTGCCACTCGGCGAGGTGCTGGCGCGGCTGAAACCCTGGCTTGAAAACGCCACCCGCGCCAAGCTCGGTCAGCACGTCAAGTACGACCGTCATGTGTTTGCCAATCACGGCATTGAGGTGCAGGGCTACGCGCACGACACCATGCTGCAAAGCTATGTACTTGAAGTCCACAAACCGCACGGACTGGCGAGCCTGGCCGAGCGCCATGTCGGGCGCAGCGGCATCAACTACGAAGACCTGTGCGGCAAGGGGGCCGGGCAGATCAAATTCAACCAGGTCGAGATCGCCAAAGCCGCCGAATATTCGTGTGAAGACGCTGACCAGACGCTCGATGTACACCGCGTGCTCTGGCCGCGCCTGGAGCACGACGCCAAATTGCGTTTTATCTACGAGCTTGAAATGCAGAGCAGCGAATCGCTCTACCGCATTGAGCGCAACGGCGTGCTGATCGATGCGCCCACACTGGCAAAACAAAGCATGGAGCTGGGCGCGCGAATTTTGCAGCTGGAGGCCGAGGCGCACGAGTTGGCCGGGCAAATTTTTAACCTGGGCTCGCCCAAGCAAATCGGCGAGATTTTCTTCACCAAACTCGGACTTCCCGTCGTCAAAAAAACCCCGAGTGGCGCGCCGAGCACCGACGAGGAAGTGTTAGAGAAGCTCGCCGAAGACTACCCGCTGCCGGCCCGCATTCTGGAGCACCGGGGCCTGTCGAAACTCAAGGGCACCTACACCGACAAGCTCGCGCAACTGGCGCACCCCCGCACCGGCCGCGTTCACACGCATTACGCGCAAGCGGTGGCGGTGACGGGGCGGCTGTCGAGCAACGACCCGAACCTGCAAAACATTCCGGTCAAAACTGCCGAAGGTCGGCGTGTTCGTGAAGCATTTGTTGCCCCGCCGGGGTTCGTGATTGCCAGCGCCGACTACTCGCAGATCGAGCTGCGCATCATGGCGCACCTGAGTGAAGACGCGGCGCTGCTGCACGCCTTCACCGAGGGTATTGACGTGCATCGCGCCACTGCCTCGGAAGTGTTCGGTGTGGACGTGGCCCAGGTAAGCAGCGAGCAGCGCCGCTATGCCAAGGTCATCAATTTCGGTTTGATTTACGGCATGAGCAGCTTCGGTCTGGCGCGCAATCTGGGCATAGAAACCAAAGCGGCGGCGGCCTACATCGACAAGTACTTCCAGCGCTACCCGGGCGTCAAAAACTATATGGACGAAACCCGGCTGTCAGCCAAAATCAAAGGCTATGTCGAAACCGTTTTTGGACGCCGCCTTTACCTGCCCGAGATCAATTCGCCGAACGGCCCGCGCCGGGGTGGTGCCGAGCGCGCGGCCATCAACGCGCCGATGCAGGGCACGGCCGCCGACCTGATCAAGCTCAGCATGAACCGCGTGCAGCGCGTGCTTGACGACGAGAAGCGTGGCACCCGAATGATCATGCAGGTGCATGACGAGCTGGTGTTCGAGGTGCCCGAGGCGGAGGCCGAATGGGTTCGCACCGAGATCCCGCGCATCATGGCTGGCGTGGCGCAATTGCGCGTGCCCTTGCTAGCCGAAATCGGCATGGGACCGAATTGGGACAAGGCGCATTGAGCGCTGGATTCAGCCTTCGCACGCTTGACGATATGATTGGATTCGCCTTTTGCACGTGCCAATTCACGGTCAATCTCGCCCTCACTTTCTTCCCCAATTTCTAGGAGTCAGCAACATGTACCAACACGTCAAAGTCCCGGCCGAAGGCCAAAAAATCACCAGCAACGCCGATATGTCGCTGAACGTGCCAGACCAGGTTGTGATTCCCTACATTGAAGGCGACGGCATCGGCATGGACATCACGCCGGTGATGCTCAAAGTGGTCGATGCTGCAATCGAAAAAGCCTACGGCGGCAAACGCAAGATTCACTGGATGGAAGTCTATGCAGGCCAAAAATCGACCAAAGTCTATGGCCCCGATGTCTGGCTGCCGGAAGAAACGCTAAAGGTTTTGCGCGAGTACGTGGTGTCGATCAAAGGCCCGCTGCACACGCCGGTCGGCGGCGGCATTCGCTCGCTGAACGTGGCGCTGCGTCAGGAGATGGACCTGTACCTGTGCCTGCGACCGATCCAGTACTTCAAGGGCGTGCCATCGCCGCTGAAAGAGCCCGAAAAAACCAACATGGTGATCTTCCGCGAGAACTCGGAAGACATCTACGCCGGTATCGAGTGGGAATCGGGCACCGATCAAGCCAAAAAAATGATCAAGTTTCTGATCGAAGAAATGGGCGTCAAGAAAATTCGCTTCCCGAACACCTCGGCTATCGGCATCAAGCCGGTGTCCAGCGAAGGCACCGAGCGCCTGGTGCGCAAGGCATTCCAGTACGCGATCGACAACGACAAGCCCAGCGTGACGATTGTTCACAAAGGCAATATCCAGAAATTTACCGAAGGCGGCTTCCGCGACTGGTCTTATGCACTGGCCAAAAAAGAGTTCGGCGCGGTCGAGATCGATGGCGGACCTTGGTGCAATTTCAAGAATCCGAAAACCGGCAAAACCATTTTGGTCAAGGACTTCATCGCTGACGCCTTTTTGCAGCAAATTTTGTTGCGCCCGGCCGAGTTCTCGGTTGTTGCCACGCTGAACCTGAACGGCGACTACATTTCTGACGCGCTGGCGGCGCAGGTCGGCGGTATCGGCATCGCCCCAGGTGCCAATATGTCCGACACCGTCGCCTGCTTCGAGGCCACGCACGGCACCGCACCGAAGTACGCCGGCAAGGACTACGTGAACCCCGGCTCCGAGATCCTTTCGGCCGAAATGATGCTGCGCCACATGGGCTGGAACGAAGCGGCTGACATCATCATCAGTTCAATGGAAAAGTCGATTCTGAGCAAGAAAGTCACCTATGACTTTGCCCGCCTGCTTGATGGCTCGACGCAGGTCAGCTGCTCGGGCTTCGGTCAGGTGATGATCGGGAACATGTGATTTGTGTAGAGGCGACTGCCGGGACAGCCGCGATATTGCGGCTTCAGGCTGAGGCTGGCTGAATCCAGCCCGGACTGCCGGGAGTCGGTCAGTAGCCGATTCACAAAAGGGGTGGCGCGCGCCGGTTTGAACAGCTTGCTTCGCCTTGTTTTTAATTTCTTTCAGGCACGCAATTCGATGCGCAATCAAAATCTGAAAAGTGAATTTGACAGCCTCTTGCCGGGCAAGAGCACGGAGGCCGGCACCAGCCGCCGCAGCGCCCTGAAGACCGCTTTGGGCGTCGGCTACGCAGCTTCTGCCATGCCCATCATGGCGCAGACCGCCATCCAGACTTCATCCGACGGCTTGAAAACCAGTGAGTTCAGCTTTGAGGTCAATGGCTTCAAGGTGCCCGCGTATTTCGCTGCCCCCATAAACAAAAAAAATCTCCCGGTGGTGCTGGTGATTTCGGAGATTTTTGGCGTTCACGAGTACATCGCCGACACGGCGCGCCGCTTTGCCAAGGCTGGCTACCTCGCTATTGCGCCCGAATTGTTCGCGCGCCAGGGCGACCCGATGCAATACGGCGAAGTGGCCAAACTGATGGTCGAGGTCGTCTCCAAAGTGCCTGACGCGCAGGTCATGGCTGACCTCGATGGCGCAGTCAAATGGGCCGGTGCCAACGGCGGTAACCTTAAAAAGGTCGGCATCACCGGCTTTTGCTGGGGTGGCCGCATTACCTGGCTGTATGCCCAACAAAGCAAAAACGTTCAGGCTGGTGTGGCGTGGTACGGGCGGCTCGTTGGCGAGCCGTCAGCGCTGACGCCACAGCACCCGCTTGATCTGGCCAGTGCGATGCAGGCCCCCGTGTTGGGCCTGTACGGCGGCCAGGATGGCGGCATCCCGTTGACTACAGTCAACCAGATGAAAGACGCGCTGGCTTCGGCCAAGGGCAGCCTGGCGGCGGCGCAATCCGAATTTGTGGTTTACCCCGACGCACCGCACGCTTTCCATGCCGACTACCGGCCCAGCTACCGCAAGGCAGCTGCCGAGGACGGCTTTGCACGCGCGCTGGCGTGGTTCAAGGCACACGGCATTGCGTGAACGCCTGCCTCGCGGCATCCGGCTGGCTGCACGCGGCCCCGCTTCCCTGGTTTTAACTACACAACACCGATCAATACGGGCGTAAGAAGCTATGACTTTGATATCGATTCTGGCCGGCACACTGATTGCCGGCATCGGCAGCGTCTGGCTCGCTGCGCTGCTCAGCTTTGGCGTGCTGGCGCGCTACACCCAGCACATGCTCAGCCTGGCGGCTGGCGCGTTGCTGGCAACGGCTTTTTTGCGCCTGCTGCCCGAAGCGTTTGAAAGCCAGACCACGCCCAGCTCGCTTTTCGCGGCGCTGCTGGTGGGGCTGATTTTCTTTTTCCTGCTTGACAAAGCCGAGTTGTGGCACCACGGGCATGAGCACCACACCCACGGCGGGTCGCACAGCGATGCCGTCCCCTTGCGAGCGTCCAATTCAGTGCGCGCTGGGCTGGTCAGCGACGGCGATGACGACCCTGCGTCTGGGCTGCCAGGCCAACAAACCGGCAGTCGCAAGCTGGGCACCTTTCAGGGGGCCGATCATCACAGCCATGCGGATGCCGAAGGTCACGGTCACAACCCTGGCCACGACCACCGCCACGCATCGGGCGGGAAGGGCGGCGGCTGGGCCGTGCTGGCTGGCGACAGCGTCCACGCTTTCGGCGACGGCGTGCTGATTGCGTCGGCTTTCATGGCCGACATCAGCCTCGGCGTTGTCGCGGCGCTGGCGGTGCTGGTGCATGAGGTGCCGCATCACATGGGCGACTTGATCGTGCTCCGCCGAAGCTCAGGCAACCGCCGGGCCGCGTTCGTCAAGGTCACGCTGGCGGGGGCGGTCACGGCGCTGGGCGGCATCGTGGGCTACGCGCTGGTCGATCAGCTGCTGCGTTTTCTGCCGTTTTTTCTGGTGGTGGCTGCAAGCAGTTTTATTTATGTTGCCCTCGCCGACCTGATTCCGCAACTGCAGCGGCGCCTCGGTGCCCGGGAGACTACCGCGCAAATAACCTGGCTGCTGATTGGTGTGGGACTGGTGTTGCTGGTTGGCGGGGTGGCGCACTGACAGACGCGGATGGCGACCCGTGAATTGAAGTCAGAATTTCCAACACGACATCGACCCCGACCCCGACCCCGACCCCGACAGGAGACAGCCCATGCAGCCCACGCACCCCGCCAAAGCGACCTTTCCAGCCAGCATCCACTGGGAGTCGGACGGCACCAGCCGCATCCCCTTCATGGCTTACACCGACCCGGGCCAACATAAAAAAGAGCTCGAACGCTTCTTCTATCGCAAACACTGGTGCTACGTCGGCCTCGAAGCCGAGATTCCCAACGCGGGCGACTTCAAGCGCACGGCCATCGGCGAGCGCTCCGTCGTGATGGTGCGTGCGGCAGACGGCAATATCAGCGTGGTCGAAAACGTCTGCGCGCACCGGGGCATGCAGTTTTGCCGCGAGCGCCACGGCAACAAAAAAGAGTTCGTTTGCCCCTACCACCAGTGGAGCTACACACTCAAGGGCGACCTGCAGGGCGTGCCGTTCCGGCGCGGTGTCAAGCAAGGTGGCAAGGTCAACGGCGGCATGCCGGCTGACTTCCAGACTGCCGAGCACGGTTTGAACAAGCTGAAAGTGGCGGCACGCGGCGGGGTGGTGTTCGCCAGCTTTGATCACGATGTTGAGTCGCTCGAAGACTTCATGGGCCCGGCCATCCTCGGTTACTTTGACCGGCTGTTCAATGGCCGCAAGCTGACCATACTCGGCTACAACCGACAGCGCATACCGGGCAACTGGAAGCTGATGCAGGAGAACATCAAAGACCCGTATCACCCCGGCCTGCTGCACACCTGGTTTGTCACTTTCGGGCTCTGGCGTGCCGACAACAAGTCGGCGCTGTTGATGGACGCGCAGCATCGGCATGCGGCGATGATCTCGACCCGCGGCGCGCAAGGTCAGGCCGGCGAGGTAACGCAGGTCTTGAGCTTCAAGGAAAGCATGCAGCTCCACGACCCGCGCTTTCTCGACATCGTTCCCGAGGCGTGGTGGGACGGGCCGTCGGCCGTGTTGATGACGCTGTTTCCCAGCGTGATTTTTCAGCAGCAGGTCAACAGTGTTTCGACGCGCCATATTCAGCCCGACGGCCACGGCTCGTTTGATTTCGTCTGGACGCACTTCGGCTTTGAAGACGACACGCCCGAGATGACGCAGCGCCGGCTGCGCCAGGCCAACCTGTTCGGCCCGGCCGGTTTTGTTTCGGCCGACGACGGCGAGGTGTTCGAGGTATCGCAGGCGGGCTTTGAGCAGAAACCGTTTCATCGCGCGCTGGTCGAGCTCGGCGGGCGCAGCGTCGAAGACACCGACCACATGGTTACCGAAACGCTGATACGCGGCATGTACCGCTACTGGCGCGAAACGATGGAGGCACCGTGATGAGCGCCGTCACCATCACTTTCGATGACTACCTGCTGGTGTCGCAGCTTTACGTCGATTACGCCCGCGCCGTCGATTCGGGCGAGTGGGATCTGTGGCCTGAATTTTTCACCGAGACGTGTATCTACAAGCTGATTCCGCGCGAAAACCACGAGCGCGGCTTTCCGCTGGCGACGCTGTTTTTCGAGAGCAAGGGTATGCTCAAAGACCGCGCCTACGGCATCCGCGAGACGCTGTTTCATGACCCGTATTACCAGCGCCACATCGTCGGTGCGCCGGTGATCGTCAAGGCTGAAGCAGACCGGTTTGAAACCGAAGCCAACTACGCGGTGTTTCGCACCAAGCTGTCGCAGGAATCGACGGTGTTCAACGTCGGCCGGTATATCGATGTGATTGTCCGTACGCCAGAGGGGCTGAAATTCGAGTCGCGGCTTTGCGTCTATGACAGCGAGATGATTCCAAATTCGATCATTTATCCGATCTGAATACGCCTCAAACCCAGACAGCCCCACGCGCTCAAACATGAACAACGCCAACTGGACTGACGCTGCCGCGAAGGACGAGGTTTTTGACGTGATCGGCATCGCACTCGGGGGCCGCGACATGGCGATCTACAACGTCGATGGCCAATTCTTTGCGACCGACAACATCTGCACGCACGGCCAGGCGCGGCTGTGCGACGGTTTTCTCGACGGCTTCGAGATCGAGTGCCCGCACCACCAGGGCAAGTTCGACGTGCGCGATGGCAGCGCCACCTGCGAGCCCGCGACCGTGGCGGTGCGCAGCTACCCGGTGCGGGTCGAAGGCGGGCGGGTGTGGGTTCTA
>JANOOO010000008.1:0-7158 GCA_031421375.1 Polaromonas sp. | reverse complement strand
ATCACCTTGCGGTCGCGCGCCACGGCGTTGATCGACAACTGCGTCGCCGCCGACAGCGAGCCGACGATGAAGTGAGCCTTGTCTTTTTCGATCAATTCGAGCGTTCGCGTCGCGGCCTCGCCTGGGTTGAGCTTGTCGTCGCGCACCAGCAACTCGGCCTTGCGGCCATCGAAGCCACCAGTGCTGTTGAACTCGGCAATCGCCAGCTCGGCCGCCTTGACCTGGTCTTGCGCCTCGGCAGAAAACGCGCCGGTCAGCGGCACCGGAAAGCCGATCTTGATCGTGTTGCTCTGCGCATGCGCCGACTGGAACCACACGGGCGCAACGGCTGCCGCCGCGCCCCCAAGGATCACGCTGCGGCGTTTGGCATTGAAAGGCTGGGTGGTGAACTTCATGGTTTGTCTCCTGTTGGTTTCGATGGCAGGTTGCGGATGAAAAAAGTCGTATTTTGGCGTTGCAAATTCAGTGGGGCTGCGCCTGCGGCTGCTCCGCTGGGGTCGGCGACAGGTCGATCGCGGTTTCAAGCATCACCTTGCGCGCATCGCCGCGCAGCGCCTGGCTGCTGCGATCAGGGTCAAGCCCTTGCGACTGCATGTAGTTGCCGAGCGCACGGGCACGTTGCACAACGGCTGCGCCTTCGGGCAGCCGTTCGCGCTCGTAGGCCCGCAGCGCGGCGGGCGCGTCATCGTGCGCGTTCAGGCAATCGGCCAGCGCCATGGCGTCTTCAGCGGCCTTGGTCACGCCCATGCCGACGTGCGGGCGCGCGACAAACGCCGCGTCGCCGAGCAAGGCAACCCGCCCGAAAGTCATGCACGGGCTGGCGCAGTCGTAGATCGGTTGCAGAAATGGTGCCGGCGTTTTCTCAAGCAGCTCGGCAAATTGCGGTGCCATCAACTCGCGCGCGGCCTTCCGCACGGCAGCGATGTGCCTCCAGTCCACCTTGTGCGGCGCGATGCCGTGAGGGAAGTGGTTGCCATCGGCGTCGGTCATCAGCTGCCGCAAAGCGGGCTCGTCGGCCGGCCGATACCAGACGAAGTTGTAGCGGCGCTGGCCGCGCGCGGTCGCGTTGCCGGCACCGGCCACGGGGTAGCCTATCAATTGCTCGCCTGGTGGCAGCCCGAAGCCGAATGAGTCGAACACCGTGCTCAGCGTGTGTTGCGACAACACCGCTTCGTCGCACACGCCGCGCCATGCAACGTAGCCGGCGTATTGCTGCGTGACCTCGGGCATGAACTGTGCGCGCACCGTTGAACGAATGCCGTCTGCCGCAATGGCCAGGTCTGCATCGAAGCGGCGGCCATCGTCGCAATGCACAGCGACGCCGCCCGCGCTCTGGTCGATCTTGCAGACGGCTGCGCCCTGCACATACAGGCTGTCGCTGAATGCCGCTCGCAGCAGTGCATAAAGTCGGCTCCAGGAGGTCAATACCTGCGGAATCTGCGCCTCGGCAATCACCTCGCCGCCCCGGCCCAGCACCACACGCCGCTCGACGTACACACCCAGCGATGCCTCGGGCGGCACACCGCAGCGCTCGAACGCAGCCAGCAGCGGGCGATGCGTGACGATGCCTGCGCCCCGGCCGTCCAGCGAGCTGCCGGCTTTCTCTAACAGCGTGACCGCGTGACCGGCGCGCTGCAGCATGTTGGCTGCCAGCAGGCCACCCAGCGAGCCGCCGATGACGACAATTTTTTGTTTCAAGTCGGTGTGCCGCCAGGTGCGCTGCGCTCACTCCGGCGGGCTTCGAGCAATGCCGCTTCGGCTGCGGGGTAGTTGAGCTCAATCACCAAGCCTGAGGGGTCATCGACAAAAACCTGATACAGGCCGATTGAAGGCACGGTGCGCTCTCGGCACGGCACGTCAATGGTTTTAAGGTGCTCAACCATCTCGACCAGGCCGGTCGCAAAAAAAGCGATGTGATCGACCGCACCGGTGCCGTGCAAGCTGGCTTCACTGCGGTTACCGAGGTATTTTTTCAGCCCTTCGGGGTCGTTTTTGTCGATGCCGATGATATGGACGACGGCGTTGGCGTAGCTGTCGTGGCTGCCGTTGTACATCCAGTAACCGGGGAAGGGGAAGGCCGGGCGCGGCCCCGCCGACATCTTCAACACCCGGGTGTAGAACGCGCAGCTGGCGTCGGCATCGAGCGTGCGGACGGAGTAATGATTGAGCGAAAGGGCCATTGAAAACCTTGACTTGGGTCGATGGTGCGGGCGGCCTGCAGCCAGTCCGGACCCGCAGGGTATGTCCCGATGGATAGGCTTGCTGCGGTGATTAATAGTGTCAAGTCGAATTTAGCGTCCGATCAACAATCGGGCATGAGGAAATACCCGGCCCGATGCTGACCCACCCCTTTTCCAGACTCCCCTGACCGATGGAACTCCAAGGCCGTATCACGCTTTCAGCGCCCTGCCGCACCGTTTGGCAGGCGCTCAACGAGCCCGAAATTTTGCGTCGCTGCATCCCCGGCTGCGAAGAAATCAAACAAATTTCGCCAGAAGAAATGCACGCCCGCGTTTTGCTGCGAATGGGGCCGGTGCGCGCCCGCTTCGCCGGCAAGGTGACGATGAGCGACATCCGGCCACAGCAGGGCTACACGCTGCATTTCGAGGGCTCGGGCGGCAGCGCTGGCTTCGCGCGCGGCAGCTCGGTCATCACGCTGACAGACGCTGGCGCTGTGACGGAGCTGGCCTATACCGCCAACGCTTCGGTGGCCGGCAAACTCGGACAGATCGGCGGCAGGCTGATCGACGCGTCGGCTCGGCAACTGGCTGACCAGTTTTTTGCGAATTTTCAGCGCGAGGTGGCTACCGACAGGTCGGTCGTCACGCAAGCTCTGCCGCACGCGCAGGCCAGCGCCGCAGCTGAAACGCCAGGTCAAATGCCTGTCGTTGCGGCTTCAGCATCCGGCTTCCACAGCGAGCCCACGCAGCCCGGCTGGTTCGCCTTTGAGGCGCCGCGCATGCTGTGGTTTTTCGCTGGCGTGGTGGCAACAAGTGTGGGTGTCTGGATGGGCGCGCACTGGCTGCGCTAGCGCTCGCCGCTCTCTGCTCTCCGTTATTCGCGATCACTGCTCATGAAATCTGCCGCTTTTTCTTACGTCAGACCGGCACGCCTGCACGACGCGCTGCAACTGCTGGCCGACCACGGCGACGAAGCGCGCTTACTCGCCGGTGGCCAGACGCTTTTGGCCACGTTGAACATGCGCCTGTCCGAGCCGTCGCTGCTGATCGACCTGCAGGCCATTGATGAGTTGAAGGGCTTGCGCATCGAGCAGGGCGTGCTCCGCATTGGCGCGCTGTCCACGCACACCGGGATCGCCGAATCGACACTGGTTGCAGAGCACGCCCCGCTGCTGGCTGCCGCTGCACCGCACATTGCGCACCGGGCGATACGCAACCTCGGCACCTTCGGCGGCTCCATCGCCTACGGTGACCCGGCCGCTGAATGGCCGGCCTGTCTGCTTGCGCTGGGTGGCGTGGTGATTGCTGCCAGTCTGCGGGGCGAACGGCGCATCGCAGCCGACGACTTCTTCACCGGGCTCTACACCACTGCGTTGGCCGCCGACGAAATCATCATCGCCTGCGAGGTGCCGCTGGCCGCACCCGGGCAAAGGTTCTCGTTCGCCGAACTGGCGCGTCGCCACGGCGACTACGCCGCTGCCGGGCTGGCGGCTTCGGCCACGTTCAACAAGGGCTCGATCACGCAGGTCCGGCTGGCGTGGATTGCCATGGGCAGCGTGCCGATGCGCTCGCCCGCAGCCGAGCTGGCGCTGGCAACGCAGGTGCTGAGTGCCGACAGCATGAGCCGGGCGGTCGAAGCCTTGATCGGCGAATTAAACCCGCTGGCCGATCTGACGCACAGTGCCGCTGCGAAAAGGCATTTGGCCGGCGTGCTGCTCAGGCGCGCGCTGACGGGGTGGATGACGCCTGCAGACGCGGTGCAGCAGCGAGCAGCGGGCATGGGGAGCGTTTGAGATGGCAGCTACTTTTTTCCGACAAGGCTTCGATGCGGAGAGCCCTGTCTTGCAGACCGCAGGCTGGGCCGAGCCCAACCTTCTTCACGCTGTCCAGAAGCGCGCAGGCGCTTCTGGAGCCGCAGCGCAAAGCCCCTGCCCTCTCCCGCACGCGGGAGAGGGAGTAAGAACAGGCGGCAGCCGGATGCTCAAACGCCCCGACTCCCGAAGCTCGCGGGATCGCTCATTTCGAATGCTCCCAAGTTGCTCATCGCCGACCCAGCCGCGCCAATTGCTTTCGTTCCAACGGGGTCGGTCATTTCGAATGCTCCCGACTTGCTCCCTCTCCCCCGTAACCGGGGGAGAGGGCGGGGGTGAGGGGGCGGTAGCCGCACGATCTGAGAGAAGCGAATGAACGAACCCGACACCGATCTCCCGCAGAGCCGAACGATACGCATCACGCTCAATGGCCAGCCCCACCAAAGCCACATTGCCGCCCGTACGCACCTGGCCGATTTTCTGCGCGAGAGCGTTGGCCTCAAAGGCACGCACCTCGGCTGCGAACACGGGGCCTGCGGGGCCTGCACGGTGCAGCTCGACGGCCACATTGTTCGCAGTTGCCTGGTGCTGGCCGCGCAGGCCGATGGCCGCAGCGTCAACACCGTCGAAGGCTTGAGCGAGAGCGGCGTGCTGCGTGAATTGCAGCGGGCCTTCATCGCACGCAACGCCTTGCAATGCGGTTTCTGCACCTCGGGCATGCTGCTGGCTGCGCATGAATTAGTCGAGCAGCAGCCACAAGCCACACGCGAGGATGTGCGCGAATGGATCTCGGGCAACTACTGCCGCTGCACCGGCTACCAGGCCATCGTCGATGCAATTTGCGACGTGCTGCAGGCGCGTAGAACCACCGCACAGGGAGCCGCCGCATGAACGCGCCCGAGCATGCCTTTCTTCAACCAGCCAAGGGCTACAGCGACGTTAACAACGAAGCCCGCCCCGCGCCAGTCGCCGCACCGCTCGCCTCGCCGCTGCACAACGCGCGTCACATCGGCCAGCCCATTCCCCGGCCCGACATCGCACGCCTGACCGAAGGGCGCGGGCAGTACATCGACGACCTCGAACTGCCGCGCATGGGCCACATCGTGTTCTGGCGGTCGCCGGTTGCGCATGCGCGCATCACCGGCATTGAGCGCGACTACGCGCGGATGATGCCGGGCGTGCTGGCGGTCTTTGACGGCCACGACCTGGCCGCGATTTGCAAGCCCTGGGTCGCCACCTTAAGCCACCTGGCGGGCATCAAGTCGGCACCGCAGTACCCGATGGCGCTTGATCGCGCCTGCTGGCAGGGCGAGCCGGTGGTCGCGGTGATTGCCGAGACCCGCGCCGAAGCTGAAGACGCGCTGCAGTATGTGCAGGTGGAGTGGGAAGAGCTGCCCGCCGCCGTCAATATGCACACCGCGCTGGATTCCGACACGCCGGTGATCCACCCCGAACTGGGCGACAACCTGTGCTTTGCCCGCACGCTGGACACCGGCGGCGTCGATGAGGCTTTTGCCCGTGCCGACGTGGTCGTCGAGGCGACCTTCGACTTCGGTCGCCACACCGGCGTGACGCTCGAACCGCGCTGCCAGATCGCCGACTACAACCCGGCATCAAAGCAGCTGACGGTCTATCACTCGCAGCAGGCGCCGCACATGATGCAGGACCTGTATGCGCGGCAGTTCGAGCTGCCCGAGGCTTCGGTGCGCGTGATCTGCAAGGATGTCGGCGGCTCCTTCGGCATCAAGGTACACGCCTACCCCGATGACTTTGCGACGGTGGCAGCGGCGATGCTGTTGAAGCGGCCGGTCAAGTTCGTCGCCGACCGGCTTGAGTCGTTCGTCAGCGACATTCATGCGCGCGAGCACCGTATCAAGGGCCGCATCGCCGCCAGCGCAGACGGCGAGATCCTGGCGTTCGAAATCGACGACCTGACCGGCATCGGCCCGTATTCGATGTTCCCGCGCACCAGCGGCATCGAGGGCAACCAGGTCGTTAACCTGACTGGTGGCCCGTACAAGCACAAGGCCTACCGCGCCAAACTCGCCGTGGTATTTTTGAACAAGACGCCGACTTGCCAGTACCGTGGCGTCGGCCACCCGGTTGCCTGCGCCGTCACCGAAGGCCTGGTCGATCTGGCAGCAGCCAAACTCGGCATGGACCCGCTGGCGTTTCGCCAGCGCAACGTGATGCCAGACGACGGCTACCCGGCCACCGGCGCGTCGGGAATCAAGCTCGAAGTGCTGTCGCACGAAGCCTGCCTGCGACGCATCGCGACACTGATGGACTACCCCGCGCTGCTGGCCGAGCAGGCGGCGCTGCGCGAACGGGGCATCTACCGTGGCATCGGCTTTGCCACGCTGATCGAGCTGACCAATCCGGGCTCGGCCTTTTACGGCGTCGGTGGCGCGCGCATCTCGGCGCAAGACGGCGCCACAGCGCGGCTGGAGCCGAGCGGCGCGGTCACGGTGATGGTCAGCGTTGGCGAACAGGGCCAGGGCAGCGAGGCGATCTTTTCGCAGATCACCGCCGACGCGGTCGGCGTGCCGATGAGTCAGATCACCATCGTCACCGGCGACACCCGCCACACGCCCTACGGCGGCGGCACCTGGGCTTCGCGTGGGGCCGGTATTGGCGGCGAGGCGGTGCTGCAGGCCGGGCTCGCATTGCGCGCGAACATTTTGAGCCTGGCGCAAGCGATCTTGAAGCGCGATGCCGCCGGGCTGGCAATTCGCGACGCGGCCGTCGTCGATGCCGACACCGGCGAGGCCCTGCTGCCCTTCGCCGAACTCGGCCGCGTTGCCTATTTCCGGCCCGACACGCTGCCGGCCGGCTTCACGCCCGAGCTGATGGTCACGCGCCACGCGTCGCAGCGCGACTTTCCGTTCATTTTTACCAACGGCGTGCAGGCTTCGTATGTCGAGGTCGATGTCGAAACCGGCTTCGTCAAGTTGCTCAAACACTGGGCCGTCGAAGACTGCGGCCGCGTCATCAACCCGATGCTGGTCGATGAGCAGATACGCGGTGCCATCGTGCAGGGCATCGGCGGCGCGCTGTTTGAAGAATGCCTGTACGACGAGGCCGGCCTGCTGCAAAACGGCAACATGGCCGACTACCTGGTGCCGATGGCCAGCGAGATGCCCGACATCCACGTCGCGCACATCGAA
>JANOOO010000007.1:0-4451 GCA_031421375.1 Polaromonas sp. | reverse complement strand
CGCGTGGATGCGCGGCGCTTGGATTGGGATGGGCTGCAAGGCGCTTTTTGCAGCAAATATCGTGATATTTGCAAGAAAAGCAACGCCGCAGACCGCCCAAGCCAAGTGATCGCGCGCCACGATGAATTGATCTGCGCTTCCATAGAGGTATCTCCAGTGCTTAAAGCGCAAGTGTTGCCAAAGCCTTGCCCTTGGGGAGCCAGCTGACATCACCAGTTCGCGTCGGCCAAAACCCGGCTTGAGAGTGCCCGCCGCGATGTGCGCCAACGCGGAGCCTGGGCCCCGCATCGCAAAGGCCGATAGCGTTGTAGGCCCTTGACCTGACTTGTGTTTGGCCACTGGCGAACGCGCCTGGCGCAGCCTAATATTCAACTCCCTGCCACTCGATACCCGTCGATCACGCTCTGGAGAAGGCCATGAAAAACAGCTTGCTTGCGCTGACTGCAGCCTTTGCTCTTTCGGGCTGCCCCGACTCCAAAGTGCCGAAGATTCCACCCAAGGTGCCCGAGCCCAAAGCGGCTCAAACTGTTCAGACGCTTCAGGTCAATCAGCCCACCGGCCAGTCGTGGATCGTCGAACGGGCACCGCCCCGTCCGGTATGGCCTTTGTAGCTTGACCGACATCGGCCACAAGCCCTGTTGTGAGGTGGCGACTTCGCGGCAATCGCGGTTAATCGCCATGCCTCGCAACAAGTCGCATCAAGGCGCATCAGGGTGCGGCAAGTCGAAGCAAGACGAAGCAAGGGCGGCCCTTGTTGTCTGGACGACGCTTCACGGCGCGCCCGCTGCCGCCGCCATTTCAGCCGCAATTTGCCGCAGTGCATTGGCAAACACCTCGGGCGGCTGGCCGCCTGAGATCAGATGCCGGTCGTTGATGACGACGGCGGGCACTGAATGAATGCCCTGCGTCAGGTAGAACTGCTCGCGTTCGCGGACATCATCGGTGTAGGCATCGCCCGACAAAATTTCATTGGCGCGCTTTGAGTCCAGCCCCGCAGCCTGCGCGGCGGCGAGCAGAACCGCATGCGCGGCCGGGCTTTTTCCATCGGTGAAGTAGGCCGTGAATAACGCCTCTTTCAGCGCCCGCTGCTGCGCGGGGCCAACTTCGCCGGCCCAATGCAGCAGGCGGTGCGCGTCGAAGGTGTTCCACACATGGTGGCGGCCACCGCCGCGCTCGTCGGGCCGGCTGAACTTGAAGCCGAGATCGGCTCCGCGCTTGCGAATGTTTTCACGATTCGCGTCGGCCTGCGCTGCGGTGATGCCGTATTTTTTGGTGATGTGAGCGGTAATTTCTTCCCCTTCGGCGGCCATGTCGGGGTTCAGCTCGAAGGGCTGGAAGTGCAGCTCAGCATGCAGCTCAGTGCGGGTTTGTTCAAGCGCGGCATCGAGCGCTTTAAGACCAATCACGCACCAGGGGCATGAAACATCAGAGACGAAATCGATTTTGAGTTTGGGCGTCATGGGGCTCTTTCAAATGTTGACCAGGGCTGACTTTATTCCAGCCTCATCCCCGCGTCTTTCACCAGCTTGACCCAGCACCTCGCGCCTTCATTGATACAAGGGGCTAGCCAGTGACTGACATTAACCCGCTCATGCATCGCGCGGCATGATCTTCACCCGGCCGTTCATGTCACAACAAAAAACCCACTCAGGCAATCAAGGCGCGCCGCTGACCGGGCGAGCCACCGCAACCTGCCGCGATGCCACCCAACGCCAGTGCAAGAAAGCCGAGCAGCATGGCGCGCGACAGTGCCTTGGCCGATGCATCGGCGGCTGCCCCCTTGGCCTGCTGCTCGACTGCGCCGGGCTGCAGCTCGGGCTTGCCGGTTTGCCGAAGCACGGCCATCGTTTCGCGCTTGATGTCGTCAAAGGAAGTGCCGGACTTGCTCAATTGCTCATTGGCGACTTCGCCGATTTTGGGCGCTGAATCCGAGGCTCCGCTTGCGGTGACATTGGCCGCTGCACCCAAGACGCCGGCCGCGCCCCGCAGCACCGAGCCGACACCCGAACTGACAAGGTAAACCGTTGCCAGCACCGCCCAGGTCAGCATGCCGTGCAGCGCGCCTTCAGTGGCGAGGGCCGTCACCGCACCCCCGGCGATAGCGCCCCACGAAATCCGTCGCCGAGCGGCGCTCTGCATGGTGGCAATTTCAGTCGCGCGTGAAGATAATCGCGCCGTGGCTGCTCCGGCCCTTTCATCCAAAATCCCTCAAATGCCCAACGAAGACCGCCCGCGACCCCAATCCTTGAGTGATCTTTTCGTGTCGTTCACGGTGCTGGCGCTGCAGGGTTTTGGCGGCGTGCTGGCTGTGGTGCAGCGCGAACTGGTCGAGAAAAAACGCTGGCTGACGCAGGGTGAATTCATCGAAGACTGGGCGGTCGCGCAGATCATGCCGGGGCCCAACGTGGTCAACCTGTGCCTCATCATCGGCGGGCGTTATTTCGGCGTGAAGGGTGCTGTGGCTGCACTCGCCGGGCTCATCTCCGTGCCGCTGCTGCTGCTGCTGCTGCTGGTCGTTATTTACACGCAGTTTGCCGACCATCCCGGCGTCGCGGGTGCCTTGCGCGGCATGGGTGCCGTCGCAGCAGGGCTGATCGGCGCAACCGGCCTGAAGCTCGCCAGTGTGCTGAAAACCAATGTGCTGGGGGGGTGGGTTTGCGCTGCACTCGGCTTGAGTGCCTTCGTTGCAATTGGCGTCTTTCGATTGCCGCTGATTTATGTGATCTTCGGCCTGGGCGGCATCGCGGGCCTGCTGGCTTTCAGAGAGCTGCGCGCATGAATGAGCTGCCCGTGATGGCACTGAGCCCGCGTGACTGGTTTGACATGCTGATGCATTTCATGGCGCTGTCGCTGCTGTCAGTGGGCGGCGCCATCAGCACCGCGCCCGACATGCACCGCTTTCTGGTCGATAAGCAGCAGTGGCTGACCGACACGCAATTCAACGCCTCGATTGCGCTGGCGCAGGCCGCGCCCGGCCCCAACGTGCTGTGGGTTGCACTGCTCGGCTGGCATGTCGGCATGAATGCGGGCGGTATGGGGACGGCCGTGTTGGGCGTGCTGGTTTCAATGGCAGGCATATTGATTCCCAGCTCGATCCTGACCTACTCGGCCGCGAAATGGGGCCAGCGCAACCGCGAGTTGCGCGCCGTGCGCGCCTTCAAGCAAGGCATGGCGCCGATCGTGGTGGCGCTGATTTTGTCAACGAGCTGGGTTTTGACGCTGGCCAATGGCGGCGGCGGGGCCGATGGCGCCAGCGGCTGGGGTGCCTGGCCGGTTTGGCTACTGACGGGTGCAACCCTGCTGATCGTCTGGCGAACGCGCATCCACTTGCTGTGGCTGCTGGCTGCGGGCGCGCTGCTTGGCTGGTTCGGGCTGGTGTAGGGCGCGCGCCGTGAACTGGAGCGCCGCGCTCGACGAATACTGCGAGCGTCTGCTGCCTGGCTGGTGGGCCGAGCCGCTTAATGCCCTGAGCAACCTGGCGTTTTGGCTGGCGGCGTTTTTAGTCTGGCGTCTGGGCCGATCTGCCGTCGCTGCACCGAACGCGTCAAGGCACAGCGACATCCACGCGCTGGTGATCATGATGATGTTGATCGGCGCAGGCAGCCTGCTTTTTCATACCGTCGCCACCGCCTGGGCCAAGGCGCTCGACGTGCTGTTCATCGCCGTCTATCTGCATTTTTATCTGGCGGTTTATGCCCATCGGGCACTCGGCCTGCGCTGGCAACGCGCCTGGATCGGCATACCGGCGTTCGCGCTGCTAAATCTGGTATTTGCTCCGCTCTGGCAAAGCCTGTTTGCGCTGGCAGGCGGTGCGCTGCTGGCTGACGTTGAAGCGGCGAGCCGCTACGCTGGCGCGTGGAGCGTGCTGCTGCTGCTGGTCGTGCACAGTTTTTTGAAGCGCTTGCCCTCTGCCGCACCGCTGGCCATCGCGGCAGCCTGCTTTGCGCCGAGTCTGGTGCTGCGCCAGCTCGATTTGCCGCTGTGTGATGCCTGGCCTTGGGGCACCCATGTCGCGTGGCATGTGCTCAATGCGGCCACGCTGGGCTGGACAAGCTGGGCGATGGTGCGGCTGGCGAATCAGGCCGGCGGCCTTTCCCGGGGCTAGGGAAGCGCGGATCAATTCATCGCGGCGCGCGATCACTCGAATTGGGCGGTCTGCGGCGTTGATTTTCTTGCAAATATCTCGATATTTGCTGCAACAACGAAGTTGCAGAGAAGACTAACTTGTACTCAAGTTATGTCGGAACTAAAACCGCCTTGCATCCCATCCCAATTCGAGCGCCGCGCATCCACGCGAATTTATCCGCGCTTCCCTAGCGTGGATTCTCGAAAAAAATGTAGTTCGAGCCGTAATCGCTGATCTCGAAGTACACCTTCTTCTCGCTTGGGTCGGCGATGAAATTGAGGTTTTCGTCGAGCACGCCGTAGCCGAACCGATAGGGCCGGGGCTT
>JANOOO010000006.1:0-5369 GCA_031421375.1 Polaromonas sp. | reverse complement strand
TGAAGGCGCTGGCGAAATAACCATGACCATCCAGACCGACGACTTCTCAATGGCTGACCTGCCGCCAAACAAACGGGTCATCTCCGCCGCGCCCGCCTCGCCGCAGGAAGAAGCCATTGAGCGCGCGCTGCGGCCCAAACTGTTCGACGACTACGTCGGCCAGACCAAGGTGCGCGAGCAGCTTGAAATTTTCATCGGCGCGGCCAGAAAACGCAGCGAGGCGATGGACCATGTGCTGCTCTTCGGCCCGCCCGGCCTGGGCAAAACCACGCTTTCCCACATCATTGCGCATGAGCTCGGCGTCAACATGCGGCAGACCTCCGGCCCGGTGCTGGAGAAGCCCAAAGACCTGGCTGCGCTGCTGACGAATCTGGAGAGAAACGATGTGCTGTTCATCGACGAGATTCACCGCTTGAGCCCGGTCGTCGAAGAAATTTTGTACCCGGCACTAGAGGACTACCAGATCGACATCATGATTGGCGAAGGCCCGGCGGCGCGCTCCATCAAGCTTGACTTGCAGCCTTTCACGCTGGTCGGCGCCACGACACGCGCCGGCATGCTGACCAACCCGCTGCGCGACCGCTTCGGCATCGTCGCGCGGCTGGAGTTCTATACGCCCGAGGAGCTGGCACGCATCGTCACCCGCAGCGCCAGGCTTTTGAGGGTGCCGACCGACGCCGAAGGCGGCTTCGAGATTGCGCGGCGTTCACGCGGCACACCGCGCATTGCCAACCGCCTGCTGCGCCGGGTGCGCGACTACGCCGATGTCAAGGGCGCAGGGGAGATCACGCTGGCCATTGCCAACCAGGCTTTGGCCATGCTCGACGTTGATCCGCAGGGCTTTGACGTGATGGACCGCAAGCTGCTGGAGGCTGTGATCCACCGGTTTGACGGCGGCCCGGTCGGGCTCGACAACATTGCGGCGAGCATCGGTGAAGAGCCGGGCACGATCGAGGACGTGATTGAGCCGTATCTGATTCAACAAGGCTTTTTGCAACGCACCCCGCGTGGCCGCATTGCAACGCTTGCGGCCTATCGCCACCTCGGTGTGACCGCGCCCGCACGCGGTGACGGCCTGTTTGTTGGCGACCTGTCCGGCTCATGATGGTGCCGGACGCGGGAAAACCAGACCGAACCGTTCGCGCTATATCCAAAACGACTAACAAGCAACCAACAGTAACGTGACTAGGCTCACAAAACGACACAAATAAATGAGTACTTCCGCCGCGGCTGTGGCATTTACCCTTGGAGCCAGGCAGGTGAATCATTAACATCGTGTTAAGAACTGTTTCACCAGCCCATGTACCCCGCACTCGTCTCAATCAAATACAGCCGCTTTGTCTGGTTGGCACTGGTGACGCTCTGTGCGGGTTTGCTGTCAGCTTTGATTGCGATTGAGCCTTTTGCAGTCACTTCCAGCTCAGCTACAGTGCGCGCCGATGTATCGCTGCACCGTTTTCAGGCGTGGACCGAGGCGGTGGGTGCGTCGGTCGAGCCCGTTCCCGATACGCTTCAGATTTCAACTGCAGACGATGCGCAGCAGCCCCGCCATGCCGGAGGCGAGCGGTCGGAGTCAGCCGGCTCCATGGCTGAGGAGGAGTCCAGGATCCTTTCTACGTTGTTCGCCCTGAACCCTGGTCGCCAAACCTGGAGTTGGGGCGCCATCGACGTGCCCTGGCCGCTCAGTCGAGTCGCCCAGCCCGACCACATTCCAATCGCCTCGCCTGCCTGAGTTGATTTCTCATGTGACCGGTTTAGCCCGGTCGGGTCGTTGTTCAATCCAGAGAGGTTCAAGATGTTCAAAGATCAAACAAGTTTTATTTCAGCGGGTGAGGGAAAGTCGGCAGCCGGGGTACCGATGAATCTCAAGGCAATCGGTGTCGGGCTCATGCTGGCCGTGTTTCCGTGGTTCGCCAGCGCGCAGACTTCGGCTGCGGCAAGCTACTTTCACCTTGTCGAGGCCAAAGCAGGGTGCCAGCGCCTGGCCAAATTGCACGTCCAGCGCCAAGTGGTCAAGGCTGACGACTGGGTCGGCAAAAATCTGAGCCGCACGGTCAGTGATCTTGAGCGCATTGCATCGCTGGCTCCAGAATGGTCCAAGCACGTCAAGCGGCCTGATCTGGCAAACAAACTCGTCGCTGACATCAAAGGGTTGAACGCAATAGTGGCAACCCCGGCCGCATCGGAGGCGGCGCTGGTCGATGCACTCGCCCTGGCTGATCGCTGTACGGCTGATGCCGAGGATGCGCTTAATGAAGTTCAGGGCGCGGGTGCGGGTGGCCGCGCTGTGACACTGGCCAGCAAGGCGCTGTATCTAAGCCAGCGCCTGACCCGTGACTGGATGCTGATGCAGGCTGACACAAAATTCAAGGGCATCACACAGCAAATCGTTGAGAAAGAGCGCGACCAGCTCGCCGCTGTGCTGCAGCAACTGGCGACCTTGCCGACCACTGCGGCCACCCGCGCCAGCCTGGACCTGGCGCAAAACCAGTGGACGATGCTGCGCCCCATGCTGGCCGGAAAAGCAACGCCGGAAAAAGAAGACCAGGTTGGCCGCATCAGCGAGCGGCTCTACGAAGCGCTCAACGAAAGCTTCGAGCAAATCCAGAAGGCCGTTCTGGCGATGTTGTAGCTGGCGATGCCGCGTCGATCTAGCGCGGCATTGTGCTGGGTATCAGGTCAACGCACCGCGCGTATCGACCCGGATGATTCTTTCGACGACGCCCTTGCGCAGCCCGCCCGCTACGCCAATCATGAAGTCGTGCAAATTCACGGTCGGGTCGCAGTGTCCGGGTATCAGCCACAGCGTACGGCCCAGGGGTGGCAGGTGCTGCGGCCCGCCCGGCGCGCGCAAAATGCCGTGCTCGTCGCCACCGTTGAAGTAGTCGAGCTGGCTTTCACCCTCAAAAGCATGCACCCGCGGCATGCCGGAATCGATGGCGTGGCATTTGTGGCCGGCGTCACAAACCGCATGACCGGGATGCGTCCCCATCACCTGCGTTTTCACGAACAACGCGTGCTCGAATTGGGGTTGCCCGGCCTCAATTTCGTTTTGTGCGTAGTCAGCGTCCATGAATAAAAACGAGCCCGCCTGCAGTTCGCCATAGACCCCGCTGGCCGCTTCCAACAGCATGCTGCCGGTGCCCGCGCCAGTGACCAGGCCGACCTTCAAGCCGCGCGATTCGAGCAAGGTGCGCGTCATCACGACGGCCGAAATAGCCTCAGCAATCGCATTACGCCGAGCCTGCGCGCTGCGCAGGTGCTGCGCCTTGCCGTGGTAGGCCTGCAGCCCGGCAAAGCGAAGCGCCGGGTGTTTGCGAATCTCAAGCGCCAGGCTCAAGGCGGCTGGCCCCGGCTCCACGCCGCAGCGCCCCTGACCCACATCGATCTCGACAAACACGTCGATGACGCTGGCCACACCGCTGCGGGTGCGTGCATCGCTCATCGCCTCGGCCAGCCGCTGCACGCCCGCGTGGCTGTCCACGGCAATGGCCAGCTGGCCGCCAAGCGCCGTTAATTGCTGGCTCAGCGCGGCAACGCGTGCCAGCTTGGCGGGGGCAATGACCTGGTTCGAGATAAACACGTCGTGTACGCCGCCGGCCACCATGATCTCGGCCTCGGCCGTTTTTTGTACGCAAACGCCCACGGCGCCAGCCTTGATCTGGATTTTGGCCAGCATGACGCTCTTGTGCATCTTGGCGTGCGGCCGCCAGCGGATGCCGTGCTTTTTGGCAAACTCGCTCATGCGCACCAGGTTGCGCTTCATGGCGTCGAGGTCAATCACCAGCGCCGGTGTGTCGATGTCGGCGCAGGGTTTGCCGATCAGGCCGGATCGGCTGGAAAGCGGTTTGCTCATGGGAAAGTCGGCGTGTCGCCTGATTGGTCTGGCTTGCGGCTCGGGCTCAAGCCGTCGTCAAGTGTCTCACTGCCCAGGTGGCGCACGTCCCCCCAGCCGACCAGCGAAAAGCCGCCGGGGCTCCACAGCATGCGGTTAATCGCGGTGTTGGCGAGCACCCAGGTGCGCGGTGCCTCGATGTCAAGCCGGGTTGCGGCCCGATACAGCACGTCCATCACCCCGCCGTGGGCCACCAGCGCAATCAACTCGCCCGCGTGCCCTGCGGCTAGCCGCTCGGCTGCGGCCATGACGCGATCACGCAGCATCACCAGAGACTCGCCGCCGTGCGGGGTGAAGTGCGGGTCACGCTGGCGCAAGCGCCTCGCCTGTTCGGGCAGCGCGGATTCAATTTCCGCAAAGGTGCGGCCCTCAAAATCACCAAAAGCCCGTTCGCGCAGTGCGGGCTCGGGGCTAACAGCAAGGCCCGTCGCCTGGCCCAGATAACGCGCCGTTTCCCAGGCGCGAGACAAATCACTCGCATACACCGCCGCCACCGGCTCGCCAGCAAGCGCCTGCGCCATGCGCGCCGCCTGCGCATGGCCTACTTCGTTGAGCGGAATGTCAAGCTGCCCCTGAATCCGCGTGTCCGCGTTCCAGTTGGTCTCGCCGTGGCGGATGGCGAGGATGCGGGTGGCGGTCAACATGAGGCCCGCAGAGCGCCGCGTTCCAGGAAGCGGGAGCGGGCGTAAGGCGGGAAAGGAAAGCGACGCGAAGCGAGCAAGCGTGGGGGTGTTGACCCCAAGCGCAGAGCCCTCACCCCAGCCCTCTCCCGGAGGGAGAGGGAGCAAGACGGGGGCTATCCCCACCGTGGGGGCTCTATGAAGTTGCATATCACGCACACCACCGACTACCGCTACAGCGAGCCACTGCGCTACGCCTTGCAGGTGCTGTGGCTCAGGCCGCAGTCGGGCGCGGCGCAAACGGTGAACTACTGGAGCGTCGGCGCGCCAGAAAAACTGTTCCCGCAACGCGACGCCTTCGGCAACGACATGGACTCGTATTCCTTCGTCGGCAGCGCCACCGACAACGTGCGCTGGAGCCTGGTCAATGCGGCTGGCGAGGTCGATACGCACGGCGTGGCGACGTTTATCGATGCCGACTCGATGCCGCATCCCGGATTTTTTCTCAGGCCCACGCTGCTTGCCGCGCCGCATGCTGAACTGGCCGACTTCGGCCGGCGCTTTCTGCCTGGACCCAACCCGGCCAAAACCATTGATCTCGATGCATTATTGGCCCTGAGTGCAGGTGTAGCGGGCGCAGTCAGCTACGAAAAAAATAGCACGTCGGTGACAACGACTGCGCTCGAAGCCTTCCGCGCCGGGGCCGGTGTGTGCCAGGACCAGGCGCATGTGATGGTCGCGATCTGCCGCAGCCTTGGCGTGCCAGCGCGCTACGTCAGCGGCTACTTCTACGCCGCCAACGAGCCCGACCTCGCCAGCCACGCCTGGGTCGAAGTTTGCCTTGACGTGGCGGC
>JANOOO010000005.1:0-3514 GCA_031421375.1 Polaromonas sp. | reverse complement strand
GAGCAAGAAACGCCGCAGCGCCGACAATGGCCCATGCCCGATTCCATGCCTCTTTCCAAACCCCGGCTTGAGGCCGTCCACGCCTACGAACGCCTGACGCCCGACGTGGTGCTTGACGCACTTGCCAGCGTTGGCCTGCTCGGCGACGGGCGCCTGATGGCGCTGTCGAGCTACGAAAACCGCGTCTATCAGATCCACCTCGAAAGCGCCGCACCAGGCGATGCGGCCGGCGACATCGTCGTCGCCAAGTTCTACCGCCCCGAACGCTGGAGCGACGCGCAAATTCTCGAAGAACACGCCTTCGCGGCCGAGTTGATGCAGGCCGAGATTCCGGTCATCGGCCCGCTCACGCTAGACGGCCACACGCTGCACCACTTCGACGGGTTTGCCTTTAGCGTCTCGCCGCGCCGCGGCGGGCGCAGGCCCGAGCTGGAGAACTTCGAGGTGCTCGAATGGATTGGCCGCTTTCTGGGCCGCATTCACAGCGTCGGCAGCCGCAGCGCGTTTGCCAGCCGCCCCGTGCTTGATACCCAAACTTTCGGCCACGCCAGCCGCGACGTCTTGCTCGCGGGCGGCTACTTGCCACTCGACATGGAGTCGCGCTGGACCAAGGCGTTTGACACCGCCATGAAAACTGCTGAGGCTGTTTTCGCCGACGCGGGCAGCGTCAAACAACTGCGCCTGCACGGAGACTGCCACCCCGGCAATATTTTGTGGACGCCCGAAGGCGCGCCCGGTGCCGGGCCGCATTTTGTTGATCTTGACGACGCCCGCATGGGCCCGGCGGTGCAGGACTTGTGGATGCTGCTGTCGGGCGACCGCGCGCAGTGCAACCGACAGCTCGGCGCGCTGGTCGATGGTTATGAAGAGTTCCGCGAGTTTGACCGTCGCGAGCTGGCGCTGATCGAGCCGCTGCGCACGCTGCGCCTGGTGCATTACAGCGCCTGGCTGGCGCAGCGCTGGCACGACCCGATTTTCCCGATCAACTTTCCTTGGTTTGGTTCGAGCGACTACTGGAAGGGCCAGGTCGATATGCTCGAAGAGCAGGATGAGGCGATGCAGGAAAGCCCGCTGGTGGCGTGAGGCGGGTCGGTCCCACGCGCTTGAATTGCCTTAATTACGTATGGGCTCTGGCGTGCCGGGCGGCGGCGCCACTACGCCCGGTTGCGGCGCCGGCTGAGCCGTGCTGCGCGGCAAAGGACGGCCCTGCGGGTCGTACAGCACAACACCCGTTCCCACCCCTGCACCGACGCTAGCACCGCCACCGATCCCGGTGCTGACTCCGACCCCTGCACCGCCCGTCACCTGGCCGCGCTGATTGACGCCGACGCCGACGCCCACCGGGCCAACGCCCATTCCAACCCCGGCCGAAACACCGCCACGCCCGGCCCCAACGCCGATGGAAAACGGCCCGAGCGGCACGCCGATACCGACGCCGAGCGAGCTGCAGGCCGACAGTCCGCCGGTCAATGCGGCGATCAACACCAGCATGGGTTTCGTCACTGAGCGCTTCGGTATGGCAGTCATGAATGGCAGACTTTTGAAACAAAAACAAGTGGGTCAGCGCACCGGGTTTTCAAGGCGGCCGATGCCGTCGATCTCAACCCGAACCACATCACCCGCCTTCAAATATTTCGGCGGCTTGAAGCCGATGCCAACGCCGACCGGCGTGCCGGTTGCAATCAGATCGCCGGGGTAGAGCGTGATGCCGGCCGAGATGGTTTCTATCAGCTTGGGGATGTCGAAGATGAAATCTTTGGTTGATGCGTTTTGCCGCAACTCGCCGTTGACGTAGCAACGCACGAAAGTGTTCGTGCCGTCGCATTCGTCGGCGCTGACCAGCCACGGCCCCATCGGGCAAAAGGTGTCGAATGACTTGCCCAGGTGCCACTGCTGGTGGCGGCTTTGCCAGTCGCGCGCGGTGACGTCGTTGATGATGGTGTAGCCCCAGACGTGGCCCAACGCGTCAGCAGCCTTGATGCCCTTTCCGCCCTTGCCGATGACGATGGTCAGCTCGGCTTCATAGTCGATGGCGCTCGATGCGGCAGGCATTTCGATGGCCGCTCCAGGGCCGACGACTGACTCGGACACTTTGGTGAAGATGATGGGGTCAAGCGGAATCTCGCCGCCCGATTTGGCGCTGCTGTCGAAGCCGCTGTCGGCGAATTCTCGCGCGTGTGCGTGGTAGTTTTTACCGACGCAAAAAATGTTGCGGCGCGGGCGCGGCAGCGGGGCCAGCAACTGCACATCGCTTAACTTCAGCGCGGCCAGCATGGCGGGCAGCGGTTCGCCGCGCACCTGCAGCTCGATCAAATTCTGCGCGCCAAGCTTGCGCTGCGTCAGCGGCAGGTCAAACGGCTGGAGCGACAGCATGTCGCTTGATACCAAGCCGACGCCGGGCTGGCCGTGGTGCTGGAAAGCGGCGATTTTCATGGTTGGGGAGTTCTCTCTATTTGCGGTCGCAATGAGGTTAAAAAGTGAAGCCCGGCACCCTGTCCGACAGGGATTGCGAGGGCGCGAACAATCAAGCGTCACGTTAGCATGACAAACCGCTGCGGCACCTTTGCCAGGCTTTAATCCACCCGTCGGTTTTACCATTTACGGAACCCCAAATAATGCAACGCAAACTCGTTTCAGCTGGCTTCACCGCCGGTCTTTGCCTCGCCCTAAGTGCGCTCGCAGTGTCAGCAGCGCACGCCCAGGCTGCCTGGCCTGCCCGCGCGATCACCATGGTCGTCCCCTTTCCGCCCGGCGGCCTGGCCGATCTGGTGGCGCGGCCGGTTGCCGAAGCGATGGCGCGCGAGCTCGGTCAGCCGGTCGTCATTGAAAACAAGGCCGGTGCGGGCGGCGGCATTGGCATGGCGGCAGCGGCCAAATCAAAACCCGATGGCTACACGATTTTGCTGGCGCTGTCGTCATTGACGGTGATCCCCGAGGCCGACGGCGTGCTGGGCCGTGCGTCGATGTTCGCGCTGGCCGACCTGCGGCCCATCGCCCGCTTCACGGCCGACCCGACGGTGCTGGCGGTGCGCGCCGACGCGCCGTGGAAGACGGTGCAGGACTTCGTCGCCGACGCCAAAAAACGCCCAGGTGCCATCAACTACGGCTCGTCGGGCAACTACGGCACCATGCATGTGCCGATGGAGATCCTCGCGCAGAACGCCGGTATCAAAATGACGCATGTGCCCTTCACCGGCGCGGGCCCGGCGGTGGTGGCGCTGCTCGGCGGGCAGATCGATGTCGTGTCGTCGGGGCCGGCCACGGTGTTGCAGCAGGTCAAGGCCGGCAAGCTGCGCGTGCTGGCGCACTGGGGCAATGCACCGCTGGTGGCGCTGCCCGAAGTCGGTAGCTTGAAAGCGGCGGGCTTTGACGCTGAATACGCGCAGTGGTCCGGCCTTTTCATTCCCAAAGACACGCCCGAGCCGGTCGCGCAGCGCCTTCGCGACGCCGCTCGCGCTGCAGCCGCCGACGCCAAGGTGAAGGAAGTCATCCTTAACGCGGGCAGCCCGGTGCT
>JANOOO010000004.1:0-2675 GCA_031421375.1 Polaromonas sp. | reverse complement strand
CAACTGCGTGTATTCAGTCGAGCCTTCAACGCGGTTGTGCGTGCTGGCCAGCGGGGCGATGTGGTCGTGGCTGATCTGTTTGTAGAACGCGTCGTACTGCTCGGGGGTGATGTCTTTTTTGGCGCGCGTCCACAGCGCTGCGGCCTGGTTGACGGTTTCCCATTCGCCAGTCGCAATCATCGCGCCGGGCTGGTCATTTTCGCCTTCTTTCCACTCTTCCTTTTCCATCATGATCGGCAGCGAGATGTGGTCTGAATACTTGTTGACGATGCTCTTGAGCTTCCACGCGTTCAAATACTCGTGCGCGTCGTCTTTCAGATGCAGCACGACGCGGGTGCCGCGCTCGGCGCGCTCCATGTCGGCGACTTCAAATTCGCCAGTGCCTTCGCTGGCCCAGCGCACGCCCTCGCCCGCAGGCAAGCCAGCGCGGCGGCTTTCGACTGTGATGCGGTCGGCGACGATGAAGCCCGAATAAAAACCGACACCGAACTGGCCGATCAGTTGCGCATCGTTCTTTTGGTCGCCCGAGAGCTTGGCCATGAAGTCGCGCGTGCCGCTTTTGGCGATGGTGCCGAGGTTGGCGATGGCTTCAGCCTGCGACAGGCCGATGCCGTTGTCGGAGATCGTCAGGGTGTTGGCGGCTTTGTCGAAGCTGATGCGCACGCTGAGCTCGGCATCGTTCTCGTAAAGCCCCGCGTTGTTGAGCGCCTCAAAGCGCAGCTTGTCGCAGGCGTCGGAGGCATTCGAGATCAGCTCGCGCAGAAAAATCTCGGGGTTGGAGTAGAGCGAATGGGTGACGAGCTTGAGCAGCTGGGCGACTTCGGCCTGAAAGGCAAGGGTTTGTTTTTGCATCGAATGAAGATCCCGGAAATGTGAGAGAAAAAGTCAATGAAGAAGACCTGCGACAGGCCGTCGCGGCAGCCGGTGATTGTAAGGATCGAGCGCTTAAAACTGCTCGTGCGGTGCCAGATACCGCCACTGCCCAACCGGCAAATGCCCCAGGTTCACGCGGCCGATTCGCACGCGTTTCAGACCCGTGACGAACAGCCCGACCTGCTCGCACATGCGGCGAATCTGGCGCTTTTTGCCTTCACGCAACACGAAGCGCAGTTGCTCAGGGTTTTGCCAGCTGACCTCGGCGGGCCGCAGCGGCTGGCCATCGAGCAACAGGCCGTGGCACAGCAGCTTCAACTTCGCGGCGGGAAAAGCCGCCTGCACGTTGACAGTTTCCGGTCCATAGCTGACGCGAACCAGGTATTCCTTTTCAACCTCCGAATCCTCACCGATCAACTGCCGCGCAACGCGCCCGTCCTGCGTCAACACCAAGAGGCCAATCGAGTCGATGTCGAGCCGGCCCGCCGGGGCCAGCCCGCGCAACTGCTCATGGCCCCAGCGCATGCGGCTGTGGCACTCGCTCCAGCGGTTGTGCGGCTGCACCAGCACCACCGCCGGCTCATGGCCGTCTTCAGCCTGGCCGCTGACATAGCCGACGGGTTTGTTGATCAGAATCGTGACTTGCTGACGCTGCTGCTGCTCGGCTTGCCGGTCGATGGCGATGCGGGCATCCGGCAGAACGTGCTGACCCAAAACGACAGGCTGGCCGTTGACTCGCACCCAGCCGCGCGCAATCCAGTCGTCGGCCTCGCGGCGCGAGCACAGCCCGAGCTCGGCCATGCGCTTGTTCAGGCGCAGGGTGGAAGCCGGACCAGCCGGGTTGGCCGCTGCCGCTGGTTTGACGATGCGTACTGCCGTGGGGGCCGCAGGGGGTTTGGGGGGAATCAGGGGCATCGAGTTGCTATCTTTTCAGGAGCTGTCTGCACCCGTATGGTATGGACCGCAGTCACATTTAAGCGATATTATCGCAGCCAGAAGGGCGTCAAGCCATCAGCGGGCGCTAACCGGTCGCTAACCTGCTACCGTCCCGGTCTCAGCAGGTGCCGGGGCAAAAGCCGCACACACTTCATTTACACGGCCTGCGGGCCAGAAAGGCTCCCATGCTTGCCGTCATTTTTGAAGTCGAACTGAACGAAGGCCAAACCGGCCGCTACCTGGACGCGGCCGCCGCCTTGAAGCCGCAGCTTGAACAGATCGACGGCTTCATCTCGATCGAACGCTTCCAGAGTTTGAGCCAGCCCGGCAAGCTGCTGTCGCTGTCGTTCTGGCGCGATGAAGCGGCCATCGCGCAGTGGCGAAATCTGGAGGCGCACCGCCGCACGCAAACCATGGGCCGCGACGTGGCGTTCGCCGATTACCGGCTGCGCATTGCACAGGTGGCGCGCGACTACGGCATGAACGAGCGCGAGCAAGCCCCGCCCGATTCGCGCCTGCTGCACGGCTGACCGGCAGCTGGATGTCAAGCGGGGCCAGTCCTTTGCGTTCCACGCAACACCGACCGCGCCTCAGTCCCCACAGTCGCTTCAGTTGCTCCCGGTCGCTCCCGGTCGCTATGATTTCAGGAGCATCTTGCGCCCGCCCCTGCTGGACTTCAACGCCGATTTACTTGAAATTCAGGCCGCCCGCGTAGCCCCGCCAGGTCCAGCACCCGCAGCCCGCCGTACTCGACCCGGATCAGCCCGCCGGCCTGCAGCGCCGTCAACGCCTCGTTCACGCGCTGGCGCGACAGGCCCACGAGATAGGCCAGCTCCTGCTGGGTGATGTGCAACACCTCGCCGACG
>JANOOO010000003.1:0-2139 GCA_031421375.1 Polaromonas sp. | reverse complement strand
GTGACGGGCCATGTACCCTGCCCCTACTTCAGCTACACGCCCCACGGCAGCGTCAAGTGCGCGTACCTCGCCGTGGAAGCCTACGACCCCTACGATTGCGACAACCAGCGCCAGGTCGAAAGCCATTTCGGCGGCAGCGCCAAAGCAGAAGCGGCCGGCGTCGTCGGCTGCTTTTACCTGACGGATTCGATCAAGGTTTGTGGAGTGAACCGCCTTTTTCCGGGCTACGTGACGTACAACCTGGAGTCCGCAGTCACTGCCTACCGTCAGGCCGTCGAGGCGCAGCCCATCTTGTTTGCTCCCTCCGATCCCCGCAGTGCGCAAGCCACTGCCGATATGCAACGCTGGTTGCACAGCGCCGCCCTTGACCGGTTCGAGCTATGGGAAATTCTCACCAGCATGGTTGAAGCCGTACCAAGCGATCTCATCGGCCGCATTGCAATCGCAGACAAACGGTTTCGCGCCAAATCGGCACCAGCCGATGAATTGATGACGGACGACATGGCCGGCTGGTTGCCTGCGTATCCAAACCCCAAAAAGCAGTTCTGGTATTTGTATCGCAAGAACTTTTCCTAGGAACCTTTTGCATGACTCTGGGGCGATGTGGCGTGCGGATGCGGGAAGGGCTTTCTCACCAAAATAAATAGATCAATTTTGATCTAAACTTTAGCCATGAACGGCAAAGACATCATCAGCAAACTCAAGGCTGAAGGATGGCAACTTGACCGGATCAACGGCAGCCATCACATCATGGTCAAAAACGGCAAGGCCGTGCCGGTGCCCGTTCACGGTAGTCGTGATGTCGGCTCTGGTTTGCTTTCTGCCATCGCCCGGCAAACCGGCGTCAAATTAAAGTAAGGAGCCGCTATGGAAATCAGCTACCCCGCACGAATCACCCGGCAAAAGGGCGGATCGCTACTGGTCGAGTTTGTGGATCTGCCCGACACATTTACGGAAGGGCAGACGCTGGAAGAAGCACTGTTCAACGCATCTGAAGTGTTGTCGGCCATGGTGGGATGGCACATCGACCAGGGCAGTGACGTGCCTGCGCCCAGCCCGAAAAAGAAAGGTGCGAAAGGCGTGACCTACATCGCCCCGGACGCCAAAACGCAAGCGGTGTTGCTGCTTCGGCAGGCGCGAGCAGGCCGTTCCCTGGCCGATCTGGCACGCGCGATGGACACCAGCTGGCCACAGGCCAAACGGCTCGAAGACCCGCACCATTGGCCGAGTCTCAAATCGCTGGACAAAGCGGCGCGTGTGCTCGGTAAGCGCCTGGTATTGAGCCTGGAGTAAGGCCCGGTCTAAACCGACCGCAGCCCCGTGCGCCAGGCAGGGAGGGGAACCAGAGGGTGCCGAAGGGATCGTCTGCATCACCCCCTGCTTGCCCGTTCGAGCCAAGCGCGCAAAAGACTCAGGATTTGCCGACGCGCTGCATCTGGCATTGAGCGCGGGCGCGCAACGGTTTCTGACTTTCGATAAAGCCTTTTCCCGTCGGGCAAAAAAAATGACGCTCAAGCCGGATGTGCTGCTTGCCTGAACAAGGCCCTCGTGCCCGACCCGGCATCCAGATTTGCGCCTACGGCAAGCCGCACAATCGGCGTTCACGCTTCGCTCGGCAGTGCTTCATCGCGCCGGCGATTCGCTATCGAATCAGGAGCTGCCTACGCCCGTACGAGCTGGGCTTAGGCGTATTTAGAGCAAAGTCGTGACACTTCAAGGCCCCAGCTTTAGTATTACGAGTGTAATAACTAGGGGGTTCCCATGCACATGCTCAAACTCACTCAAATCGGCAACTCAGTTGGCGTTATCTTGCCAAAAGAGGCGTTGGCCAGGCTCAAGCTGGGCAAGGGCGAATCGGTTTTTTTAACCGAGACACCCGACGGCTTCACCCTGACTCCTTATGACCCCGCACTAGAGGAAGAGATCAACGCAGGGCGCGCATTCATGCGTGACTTCCGCGATACCTTTCACCAGCTGGCCAAATGAGCTGGCACTGGATCACGAAAGCAGCCCTCTTGATCTTGCACGCCGAAAGCGTCAGCGAGCACGGAGGTTCGGCAGGGTTGCGCGACGAAGGGCTTCTCGACTCGGCCTTGGCGCGTCCGTTAAACCTGCTTGCTTACGCCGATGCGCAATCGC
>JANOOO010000002.1:0-1850 GCA_031421375.1 Polaromonas sp. | reverse complement strand
GGTCAACTCGTAATTTATGAATTTGTTGAGCCTGTCGTGCAGCGTCTGTGCTGCCTCGCTTAGGCGCTTGGCCAAGTTGGGGTGTGCAGCTTGCATGCCGTACTGCTCTATCTCGTTCGTGACGGCACGGCAAACCACGCCCACTGCATACGTGTCGCGGTAATTCACATTACCGAGGGCCGTTCTCGCCTCAGCCGACGTGATCTGACCGCCTGTGTAACGCTGCTTGATCGTGTCCAGGAGCAATTGGTCTTGGGCGATATGCGCCAGCCGAAGCGGCTCCGGTTCCGAGCGCGTCATTGCCGGTGCGGCAAAGGCCAGGCGGCTGCCCTCCAGGCGAATATCGACCAGCCCCTTCGCGCACTGCTGCACGACGCGGCCCGGCTGCCTGGGCTGACCCCCGGCCTGCAGCCAGGCGTGGCAGCTGCCCAGCGTCGGGTGGCCGGCAAAAGGCAGCTCGCCGCCGGGCGTGAAGATGCGGACGCGGTAGTCGGCCGCAGGCTCGGTCGGCACCAGCAGGAAGGTGGTTTCAGACAGGTTGGTCCAGCGGGCGAAGCGCTGCATCGCGTGGTCGTCAAGGCCGCTGCCGTCGAGCACCACGGCCAGCGGGTTGCCGAGGTAGCGCTGGTCGGTGAAGACATCGACTTGTTTGAAGGCTCTGGTTTTCATGGTGAGAGGCTTCAGAATTGGCGCATATCGATCAGGCTCACGACAAAGCCAAATCGAGCACACCAGCGCTGGTCTGCCGCGCGCGCAAACCGGCGAACCAGCGCTCGACATGCGGTCGGCTCTGGCGCGTTTGCGGCAGCGCAAACCAGCGGTGTACCTCGCAAGCGAGCGGAATGTCGGCCATTGAAAAATGCGCGCCCAGCATGAACTCGCGCGTGGCCAGATGCGCGTCCAGCGTGGCCATTAATGATTCGACAGCGGCATTCGATTCGGCAATCAGCGCAGCATTGCGCTGCTCGGGCGGCGTGCGAATCAGTTGCCAGAAACCGGGGCGGCTCGCCGGGTTGAAGGTGGTTTGCTGCCAGTCCATCCAGCGTTCGGCGTCGAAGCGCTCGCGCAGCGCCTGCGGGTAGAGCGTGTCGGGTGCATGTTTGGCGCACAGATAGCGCACGATCACGTTCGACTCCCACAGCGCGTAGTCGCCGTCTTCGATCACCGGCACCAGCGAGTTCGGGTTGAGTGCGATGTAGTCAAGCGTCTTGACGATGCCGAACAGCCCGCCGGCTTCAGTGCGCTGAAAGTCCAGACCCAGCTCCTGCGCGGTCCAGACGACTTTTTTGACATTGATCGAGCTGATTCGGCCCCAGATTTTGAGCATCTAGATCACTCCCACCGGACTTGCATCGGCGATCTTGCCCCATCTCCCTCCGGGAGAGGGCGACGGGTTCTTTTTTTCGGCGAACCAGGCTTGTATCCATTTCATTTCACTCACCTCCTGGCGGGCCGTAGAAAACGACCCAAGTCACGAAATCCTTGCTGAAATTTTCAAAGCGGTGTTCGATGTGGGCAGCGACGAAAAACGCGTCGCCTGCGGCTGCATCGAAACGCTGACCGTTGATGACGATCTCGCCGGTGCCGCACTGCACGAAGTAAAGCTCGTCCTGCGTATGTGGCGTTTGCAAGTCAACGCCTCGGGGCGCAAAAACTTCCACGCTCATCGTGCCGCTGGCCATCACTGTTGCAAATGGCGCGCCCCTTGTGTAGCGCGCAGTCGGCGCAGTCGGCAACCCGGCTAGTGCTAGAAAAATCGATGCTTTCATCGCGCGACATCGTTCATGTTGACCGGCATTTTCTTGCCGACAAATACCGTCGCAATTACCGCCAGCGCAAAGCCCACCGTC
>JANOOO010000001.1:0-8071 GCA_031421375.1 Polaromonas sp. | reverse complement strand
TCTGTGGTAGCGCGGGCTCGGGCGGTCCGCCGCGTTGTTTTTCTTGCCAATAGCGATGCTATTGGCCGCAAAAAGACGCCTTGCGGCCCATCCCGATCCGCGTACCACAGCTCCGCCAGAGTTATGCAGAGGGTCCCTAGCTCCCTCTCCCTCCGGGAGAGAGCTGGGGTGAGGGATCCCCGGCTCCCTTTGCAAGTGTGAGTGCCCGATCTTCCCACCCTCACCCTGACCCCAACCCGCCAGCGGGAGAGGGGAAAAGAAGCAGACCTTTGCAAGGTGCAGCGCGTGTCTGCGCTTCGGTTTGACCCCCTCGCCCTTCGGGAGAGGGTTGGGGATTCACGCTGCGGCTCCAGAAGCGCCTGCGCGCTTCTGGACAGCGTGAAGAAGGGCGGGCTCAGCCCGGCCTGCGGTCTGCAAGACAGGGCTCCCCGACTGCTGCCGCCTCGCCTTTATCTTTGCATCGATACGCGCTGCTCGGCGCAATGTCGGGCAGCGGGGTTGCAGCAGCGGTTACGTTGCGCCGCTGGCCTGGCCTTGAGCCGAGCGATGGGCCGAGGGGTGGGTGGCGATCAGCGCGTCCAGTGACTTGGCGATTTCGGCTTCAATCCGCTCTTTGAACGCGCCCAGCATGAAGCCGAGTTTGGCCTGCACCTCAAACAGCTCGGCAGTCACGGTCAGCGTGCCGCTGAGGCCCGAGCGCGTGAAGGTCAGTAAATCGGCTTCGGTGCCTTCCTGGCCGTCTTTGCCTTCTTGGTAATCGCACTGCAGGTCGAATTTCTGCCGGGCCTTTTCGGCCCAAAGCCGGGCGGTGCGGCGCGCCTGCGCCAGGCTCATGCCGTGCGCTCGCTCGATGTGAATGTTTGCCATGTCGGATCCGTTTTTTTATGGAGAAGAAAGGGGTTTTAGTGCCAGGTGCCGTTCGGGTTTGCCGAGCGCGCCGAGCTTGCGCACGGCTTCATAAAAGCGCATCCAGTCGCGGCCTTCGCGCTCAAACAGCGCCTCAAAACCCGGCACCAAATCATCATAGGCAGCCTGCGCGCCGAAGGCCGCGTTGTTGGCCTGCAGCACCCATGCGTCGTAGCCCGCAAAGCCGCCCCAACCGGCCTTGAGCGCAGCGTGGTCGGCGCGGAAGGTTTGCATGACCGCTTCTTTCGCTATTGATTTAGGAGCTGCTTGCGACCGACCCTGTTGGGCTGAAGGCCAATTTGATTCATAAACAGCGGCTAAATCGCGGCGTGTGCGCTGCGTCAGCGCGCGGAACTGCTGGCGGCGCTGGTCAAAGGCGGCGTAGTCGATTGCCGCCTGGCTGTTGCCGCGTGCCGCTTCAAGAGCCAGCCAGCGCGCCCCGCCAAGTCGCTCGACGGCGGTGGCAAACGATTCGTTGAAGGCGGTGTCATTTTTGACATAGACCACCTGGTGCGCCAGCTCATGAAAAATCAGCCGCGCCAGCTCGCCCTCGTTGTAACGGATGAAGGTGCTCAGCAGCGGGTCGCCACCGGCCCAGTCGAGCCAGCCCAGCGTCGAATAAGCTGGCACGCCATAGACCGAAACCTCCAGCCCATCTGCGCGGATGCGCGCAGCCTCGCCCCTGGCATCAAGCTCGCTGAAGTAGCCCCGGTAGCCAACGCAGCCTGCGACCGGAAAGCACCAGGTTTTGAGCGTCAGCGAAAACTCGGGCGCGGCCACCACGTTCCACACGGCGGCGCTGCGTTGCAGGTCAGCGTAGCGGCGGTAGCTGGCGTTGTCGGGCAACTTCAGCTCGGCTATGGCGAAGTCGCGGATGCGCTGGCTCAGAGCCAGCCGGGTTTTGAGCGGCGGCGGCACTGCGTCGTCGGCCAGCCAGTCGCCGACCGGGCGCGCCGCGTTCATCAACAGCAGATGGCCGCTGACTGATTGCCAGTAGTAGCCGGCGCTGCTGCAAGCTGACAAACCGGCCAGCGCGAGGGCCGTGCCCAGCCACCGTGCGGCGCGTTTGAGCAGGCTCATGCTGCCGGTTCGCGTAACGCGCGCCCGTCCACACGCGCCACTTCAACCAGGCAGTCATAGAACACCGGCCCGCGGCCCAGGTCAGTCAGGCGCTGGCTGGTCAACTCATTGACGTTGCTGCCGCTAAGGCCGAACTTGCGCCACCAGATGCCCAGACCGTTGACGACCCCTAGCCGGGCGCGCAGCGAGACCTCGGCCTTCACCAGGTACTCGCCGCGTGCGTTGAAGACGCGCACCGTGTCGCCGCTGGCGATGCGGCGGGCGGCAGCGTCGCCGGGGTGAATCTCCAGCACGGGTTCGATTTCAATGGCCCGCAGGCTGGTCAGGTTGACGAAAGTGGAGTTAAGAAAATGGCGCGCAGGCGGCGAGATCATCGCCAGCGGATACGCGCTGGATGCGCCCGCGACCTCGTAGTTCGGCACATGGTCGGGCAGGCCGCCCAACCCCTGCGCGGCCAGCGCTGCGCTGAAAAATTCGCAGCGTCCTGATGGCGTCGGGAAGCCGCCGCTGGCGAACGGCGCATCGGGCAGGGGCAGCGTGGCAAAACCTTTTTCAAGCAGCACATTGAAGTCAAGCTGCTCGCCGTAAGCCGCGCGGCACAGTTGCTCGTCGCTGTCGCCAAAGCAAGCCTCGTCGAAGCCCATGCGCGCCGCAAGCTCCCGAAAAATTTGCGTGTTGGGCCGCGCCTGGCCGAGCGGCGCAATCGCCGGGCGATTGAGCAGCACGTCGGTGTGGCCGTAGGCGAAATGCACGTCCCAGTGTTCGAGCTGCGTCGTTGCCGGCAAGATGTAGTCGGCGTAGTCGGCGGTGTCGGTCTGGAAATGCTCCAGCACCACGGTAAACAGGTCGTCGCGCTGAAAGCCGCGCACCACTTCGCTGGAGTCGGGTGCCACCGCAACCGGGTTGCTGTTGTACACAATCAGCGCCTCGATTTTTGGGCCGAATGCGGGCGAAGAATCGGCCAGCAAATCGTTGCCGATGGTGACCATGTTGATCGTGCGCGGCGCTGGCCCGACGAGCAGATCAGGCCGCTGCAGCGCCGCCCGGTCGATCGGAAACTCCCCCGAACTGCTCAGCAGCACACCACCCGCGCGATGCCGCCACGCGCCAATCAACGCGGGCAAGCAGGCCACAGCCCGCGCCGCGTTGCCACCGCCGCGCACACGCTGCATGCCGTAGTTCAGCCGGATTGCGGCGGGCTGCTTCTGCAAAAGGCACTGGCCGTAGTCGCGTGCCAGACTTTCTATCTGCGACGCTGGCACGCCGCAGATGGCAGCGGCGCGCTCGGGGGGCCATTGCAACGCGCGCTCTTTGAGCGCGTCCCAGCCTAAGGTGTGCTGCGCAATGTAGTCGTGGTCCAGCCAGTCATGGGTAATCAGCTCGTGCATCACGCTCAGCGCCAGCGCGGCGTCGGTGCCGGGGCGCAGCGCAATGTGTTCATGGCATTTCTCGGCGGTTTCAGTGCGGCGCGGGTCGATGCACACCAGCCGCGCGCCATTGCGCTTGGCCTGCTGCGCATAGCGCCAGAAATGCAGGCTGCTGCCAATCGCGTTGCTGCCCCAAATGATGATCAATTTTGACTCTGCAAAAAACTCGACCCGCATGCCGACCTTGCCACCCAGCGTGTGCGTCAAGCCCTCGCCCCCGGCAGTCGAGCAGATCGTGCGGTCCAGCTTTGATGCGCCGAGCCGGTTGAAAAATCGCGCCGCCATTGACTCGCCTTGCACCAGGCCCATCGTGCCGGCGTAGCTGTAGGGAAGGATAGCTTGCGGGTCTGTGGTGGCGATGGCCTTGAGGCGCTGCGCGATGTCGCTCAGGGCCGCATCCCAGCTCACCGGCTCAAATTGCCCCGAGCCTTTAGGGCCGCTGCGCTTGAGGGGCTGCAGCAATCGTTCCGGGTGGTAGCTGCGCTCGGTGTAGCGCGAGACTTTGGTACACAGCACGCCGCCAGTCTGCGCATGCGCCGGGTTGCCCTGAACGCGAATCGCCACGCCGCCTTGTACGGTGGTCAGCAGCGCGCAGGTGTCGGGGCAGTCGTGCGGGCAGGCCCCGCGCACGGTGCTTGCCGGGCCCGGGGCAGCGGATGGGGCGTTGATAACAAATGTTGGCGGCATGCCCGAAGTGTAGGCAAGTGGCCCATGCACAGGCCTCTATGCAAATGATTGGACCGATACCGACCCGGACGGCAATGGAGAAGGGCGGGCTTTTGCGCTGCGCAACTGAGGCGATGAGCATCCGTTGCAGGACCGTTCATCGCCCAATTCAACTGTTCGTCGAATAGTTGCACAAACTAGGGTAAATATTACAAATATTGATGCCGAAGTAGTGAAAATTCGCTTGACTTGATGCCGTGCAGCATCGTTTCTTTAAACAAACGGGGCAACTCGACAGATTCCACCCAACAGCCTATCCATGATTAAACGCAGAACCTTCACCCTCAGCGCCGGTGCCAGCCTGCTCGCTGGCTTCAACACTGCCCAGGCCCAGAGTGAGGCCAAAATTGTTCTGGGCCAGTCGGCCCCGTTCACTGGCCCGGCCGCGCAACTCGGCATTCAGTTCTACCAAGGTGCCAAGGTCTATTTCGACCGGGTCAATGCGCAGGGCGGCGTGAATCGGCGCGCCATTGAAATCCGCAACCTCGACGACGGCTATGAGCCTGACCGCTGCGCCGAGAACACCAAAAAGTTTCTGGCCGACGACGTGTTTGCGTTGTTCGGCTACATCGGCACACCGACCAGTCTGGCCGCACTGCCCATGGCCACGCGCGAAAAAACCCCCTTCATTGCGCCCTTCACCGGCGCGATGGCGCTGCGCGAGCCCTTCAACAAATACGCCTTTCACGTGCGCGCGTCATATAACGACGAGACCGCCTTGATCGTGCGTCAGCTGACCACCCTCGACCTGAAAAAAATCGCCGTTTTTTATCAGAACGACGCCTACGGCAAGGCCGGCCTGAGCGGCATGACGCTGGCGCTTGACGCGCTGGGTTTGAAGCCGGTGGCGCTGGCCACCGTCGAGCGCAATTCAGTCAATGTCGCCGAGGCCGTCAAAACGCTGACGGCAGCTGGTCCTGACGCCATTGTCCAGGTCAGCGCCTACAAGTCGTGCGCGGCCTTCATTCGCGAAGCCCGCAAGTCCGGCTTTGGCGGCAATTTTTTCAACGTGTCCTTCGTCGGCACCAAGGCGCTAGCCGACGAGCTGGGCAAAGTGGGTGCGGGCGTGGTGGTCTCGCAAGTCATGCCTTCACCCTACAGCGCCGCGCGACCCATCGCCCGCGAATTTGCCGAGGCCGTCAAATTGGCCGGGACTGACGTGTCGGCCAATTTCTCGAGCATCGAGGGCTACATCGCTGCCAAGGTGTTTGTGGCGGGCCTGCGCCAGGCCGGTGTCAAGGCCACGCGCGAATCGCTCATTACCGGCCTTGAAAGCCTGGGAAGCCAGTCGCTGGGCGGGTTCCAGGTAAGTTTTTCAGCCACCGACCACGTCGCGTCAAGTTTTGCCGAGTTATCGATGCTCACCGGCGACGGGCGCGTGCGTACCTGAGCCTGAGCGGCTCGGCTCGGCTCTGGTCAGGCTGCGCACGACACCTCAGCCTGCGTCTTTGTAGCTGGCTGCCAGCGCAGCCAGGTGCGTGCGCTGCTTGTCTTCAAGATAGGGCGCAAGCAGTTGCAGCGTGTGCTGCGCGCCGCGCAGCAAAGCGGCTTCGGCATGTTCCGGCTCCAGCGCATGTCGCGGGTCGCGCACGTACTCAAAATCGAGCCAATACGTCAGCAGCACGACCATCGTGGTCGCTGTGGCGTCCAGGTCATGCATGGCAGGCGTCAGCGCACCCGCACGGCGCAGCCCGTCGAGCAGGCTTTTAACGGCGTGCGTCTTGCTGGTCAATAGCGTTTGAAACTGCGTCTCCAGCCAGCGATTTTTGCTCAGCAGATCGTTCAGGTCGCGATACAAAAAGCGGTAGCGCCAAATCAGCTCGAACAGCGTATGCATGAAGAACCAGGCGTCTACCACATCACGCACGCCGTCACTGGCCTTAAGCAGCGTATTCAACTCGGCCGCGTAGCGGTCAAACAGCGCGTTGATGAGCTGCTCTTTCGCGGGGTAGTGGTAGTAGAGGTTGCCCGGGCTGATGCTAAGTGCGGCCGCGATGACCGTAGTGGACACGTTGGGCTCGCCAAAGCGGTTGAACTGCGCCAGCGCGACTTCAAGAATCCGCTCGGCCGTGTGTCGCGGCGCTTTTTTTGTCATGGCTGTGCCCTTTGTTGCAGGGCTACTGTAGTGCGGGCTTCAACAGCCTGCCGGTGCAAGCGAAGCAGTGCCGGGTTGTCCGCCGGTTTTTTATTTTCCCTCCCACGCTGGCGCATAAGCAGTAGCTTGCAAAAAGTCGGTTTCTTTTTCCCTCGCCGGCTGGCGGGAGAGGGCTAGGGTGAGGGTGGGAAGATCGAGCGCACACCCTTAAAACGGGACCGGGGAGCCCTCACCCCCGCCCTCTCCCTGAAGGAGAGGGAGTGAAAACGGGGAGCCCCATCCCAGCCTTTTTCCGACGGCTACCTCGCAAGAAAGCTCCTTTGACTCGGACCGCTATTCGTCGTCTGAACTGCGCGGTGCAGACCGGCGCGTTGCCGGCCGCGCCGCTTTTGTTGCCGCCCCGGCATCGGCTTTCGCTGCCGACGTGCGGCTGCTGCGGTGCAGCTTTTGGCTCAAGACATCGACGCGCGCCTTCAACGCCTCCACTTCATCGGCAGAAGCCACACGCAGATTCGTTAGCGCCTTGGCCACGCGAGCTTCAAAAATGCCTTCGAGTTTGTCCCACTGCGAGCCAGCCTTGGCCTGAATGTCGCTGGTCACGCTGGTCCATTTGCTGCTGGCCTCGGCCATCTTTTCTTCGGCAACGGCCTGGGTTTTGCGCTGCATCGCCGTGCCCTCTTTGACCAGCGTGTCGAACACCTTGCCGCCTTCTTGCTGCGCTTTCGAGAAAGCCCCCAGCCCAGCGAGCCAGATCTGCTGCGCTGACTCTTTGACGGTTTCTGAAAAGTGGGTTTCGGCTTTGGTTTCGTCGCTGCTGGTGTCAGTTTTTTTGACCATGATGGGCTCCTGAAAAAGTGGTTGATATGACTCTGCGTGGCCCCACCAATTTAAACGCCAAGGGAAGCTGTGTTTAGGTGCGCGCCTCTAACCCTGGGCTGCCAATCGGGCAGCGTGATAATTCCAGTGCGTAAGCTGCCTTCAAAAACCCTTCTTTCAACGCCCGACCAACCCATGAGACCCGCATGATTTTTATAACCGGAGGCGCTGGCTTCATTGGCAGCAACTTTGTGCTTGACTGGCTGGCCCGGCACGACGAGCCCGTCGTCAACCTCGATGCCTTAAGCTACGCCGGCAACCTGCAAAACCTGGCCTCGCTGCAGGGCGATGCGCGCCATGTGTTCGTGAAGGGCGACATTGGCGACAAGACGCTGGTCGCTGATTTGCTCAAGCGCCATCAGCCGCGCGCCATCGTCAACTTCGCCGCCGAATCGCATGTGGACCGCTCAATCCACGGCCCCGCCGAATTCATCCAGACCAACATCGTCGGCACCTTCGGCCTGCTTGAATCAGTGCGCGCCTACTGGTCAGCGCTCGATGCCCAAGCAAAGCAAAACTTCCGCTTCCTGCACGTCTCAACCGACGAGGTTTATGGCTCGCTTGCCAAAGATGAGCCGGCATTTACTGAGGTGCATGCCTACGAGCCCAACAGCCCCTACTCGGCCAGCAAAGCCGCCAGCGACCATCTGGTGCGCGCCTGGCACCACACCTACGGGCTACCGGTGCTGACCACCAACTGCTCGAACAACTACGGCCCCTATCACTTCCCCGAAAAACTCATCCCGCTGATGATCGTCAACGCGCTGGCCGGCAAGCCCTTGCCGGTTTATGGCGACGGCCAGCAGGTGCGTGACTGGCTTTACGTCAAAGACCATTGCAGCGCGATCCGCCGGGTACTTGAGGCGGGCCGACCGGGCGAGGTCTATAACGTCGGCGGCTGGAACGAAAAGCCCAACATCGACATCGTGGGCATCGTGTGCGCGCTGCTCGACGAGCTGCG